>DAISHL010000114.1:0-6498 GCA_036822555.1 Bacteroidota bacterium
CTTAATGATTCACAATTAACTTAACGGTTTCTTTACTCAAACCAGTGTTTATGGTTACAAAGTAAATTCCATTATTTAGTTCTTTGGTATTAATTGTTAAATTGTTTGATCCATTTGCTAGTTCATAACTAGTGTAAGGGTTAGCAACTAGTTTACCAGTGATGTCAAAGATATTTACGTCTACTATGGCAGAGTTTGCACTGTTTATCATTATACTGGTAATTTCCGAGCTAGGGTTAGGGAATAATCTGATGTTTCCACTGATGCCATTGATCTCTTTAACTGATACGTTGGTACAAGTTGAGGTTATAACAGTATTTAAAACATTGCTTGTTCCGTTACCATCATTCACAATGGCCCATACCGAGAATGTTCCAACTGTTGAAACTGTAAACGAAGGATTCACAGCTGTTGAGTTAGAAATACTTACTCCTGCAGAAACACTCCATGTCAATGAGCAGTAATTAGGGGATAAGGTTGTAGTAGCAGCAAAACTGATCGGGGTTAACGAACTTCCATTACCAACACACAAAGTAGAAGGTATGCCTGCTACAAGGTTAGTTGAAGTAAATGAGCTTGTAGCTGCTGAAAGCACTGCATCAGTAAAACTAACACCTGACAAAGCAATTGAGTTTGCAGTCGGACGGTAATCCGGATTGGTATAATTGTAAGGAGTTGTTAAGATTGTGCTGTATGATGGTGATGAGTTATGAATGGAGTCATTACCATTCGCCACGAACCAAGCAGCAGTGGTAGTACCAGCATTAGCAGCAAAGGTATTTGTTGTGTTTTGTTCAACTGCTCTTTGTGGTCCACCTGCAACAATATTATTTTTGAATTTGATGTTTCCGTTACCGGCATATGTTTCCATGGTACTTCCATCAATATGAACACCTCTTTGGAAATCCATAAAGATTGAATTGTAGATCTTTAATTGAGTAGCTCTTCTTAAACGAGCACCTCTTCTGTATCCTGAAGCAACTGTGTTTGTGGTAGCACCTCTGTATGGGCCTATCAAAGTAATGTTGCTGAAAATAGCTGAAGTAGCAGGAGTGGCACTTGCTGTACCTGCAGCATTGTTATCAGACTCAAATCCTTCCGATGTAGATACTGTTGGATTATCGGCAAGATTTGGGTCGCGAACAACAAGACCAAACTGTACATTACCACTGTAACCGTTATCTGTATCAAAGTCATCATCAAGGTTTCTGTAAGATACCAACCATTTGGCATTCACATTTCCACCAAACCATTCAAATGCATCGTCATTTGTAAAAGATACTTGGATGTGTTCAAGTGTAGTTAGTTTACCAACACCACCCATAGTTAATCCATTGATCTCCTGGTTAGGATTGTACACATACCCGCCAAATTCAATACGTACATATTTCAAAGATCCTGAATTGTCGTTATTGTTAGGTGAAGCACTGCCATATTCTGAATCTGGACTAACAGGTAAACCTTCAACATAACCAACACCGGCTGAGAAATTAGTTGCAGCCTGTCCTAGCAAGATAACTCCTCCCCAGTCGCCGATAGCGCGAGAACCAGGAGCTTGGTTAGAAGTAAATACGATCGGTTGGTTTGCAGTTCCATTTGCAATTAATTGACATCCTTTAGTAACAATCAATGCTGAACCTGCAGCAAGTTTGTCTCCTAATACCTTAACACCAGGTTGAATTGTAACAACTGCACCGTTTTTAACATAAATAGGTCCTTGTAATAATACTGTTTGGCCAGTTGACCATGTTGTACTTGCTGTAATGTTTGTGTTAACTGTTAACGTTGGCGCAGGATAAACTGCGTTTTGTGGATCCCATTCTGTCCAACCTGCTGTCCACATTGGAGCCGGAGCCGGAGCAAATGCCCCACGGTAGCATGTTTTAGTAAAGAACGTTGATTGAGCAATGCTTGCACTTGTTGTGAAGATGGCTGCTGCTAATAATAAAAGTTTTTTCATTTTCTCATTTTTTGTTTGACGCAAAGTTCTGTATACAATATTCAGTTGCTGTTAACCTTATCTTATCAATTAATTATTTGTAGATTAATTTAATGTTAAGTGTTGTTAGAATTTATAAGATACCTGGAATGACAGTGTTGTTCCAACTCTTTGCGTCCAGAATTCAGAATACACACCATTTTTGTAATTGAATGGTTTACTGTCAAAGTTTTGGAAATATTTTATTGGCTGACCCTTAGCTAGAGCGTCCTTAACATTCAATCGTAATTCGAGTCGTTTCTTCAGGAAAGATTTTGTTACCTGGAAGTCTAACACCGTGCGGGAGTATTCCCATATTTCTTGAAATAAATAGTTACCAACGTACGCTATTCTTGGTCCAACACGATTTGCCATGGCACTAACAGAAAAATCATGTTCATTGTCAACATAGGAAATGCCTGCATTGAAAACATAAGGAGATTGTCCTTGTAAAGGTCTGTTGTATGCATAATCAACCAGACCTTTTACTTCTGACTTAATTAATGAAAGGTTTGAGAATAGTGTGATGTTGTTAAGAATCTTACCAAGTATATTTGTATCGTTCTTATAAAAATTTCCAATATTCACACGGTATTCCAATTCAGTTCCCATCGCGTAACCTTGATCGGCATTGCCATATTTTAAATTACTCTTGTTCAATTGTTGGAAGATCTCTATCGGATTCACAAAATTCTTATAGAATCCTGAAATAGAAAGTAATTGTCCTGCGCCCGGAAATATCTCATATCTCAGGTCATAATTGTCAATCTTACAATATTTAAGCAAAGGATTTCCTTCTAGAGTGTAATTGATGCTAAAGTCATAAAATTGAAATGGAGCCAACTCACGAAACTCAGGTCGGTTCAGTGTTTTTGAGTAGGATAAACGGATGTTGGATTTATCTGTAGGCGAGTAAACTAAATTGAGAGATGGTAAAAGATCATTCCAAACAGTATCCTGAACAATGATCTGCTTATTGCTCAAGTATTTATCATCAAAGTAAGTAAGCTCTTGTTTGTACGATTCAATCCTAGCACCACCAATGGCTCTGAATTTTGTGTTCCATTTCAGATCGAACATGGCATAACCTGCGATCAACTGTGATCCGGCGGTATAGGAGCTTTTTGGATAGGTGGTTTCACCTAGCAAGAATCCAGCAACGTTGAAAGGAAATGAGCTGGTGCTTGGGGTGATAACACCCATATTCTGTTGAGTATAAATTTGATTTTCGTTCAGATAGGTCATATCTGTGCTAAACACCACATTTCCTCCGGTAATTTGATAAGGTGCATAAATGAATGATCTGAAATTGAAATCCCTGTCACGCATTTGAATGAATCCTCCGGTCTTGCCTTCGATGCTCCAGTCATCACTCAATTTAAAATTTCGTGTTATATCAGCTTTTGAACTGATGATGCTTTCATTTAATTTAGACCACATCGATACACCTGAGTAATCAGGACTGTTGGATTTTGGTGTACCAAATTGTGCTCCGTAAACAGTGTCATTCGGATTGATGATCGGTGGTTCAGATGGATCAACAAAGATCGGTTCTATTCTTGTCAATCTTGAATATACATGACGTCTCAAATTCGGGATCTCTCTCTTTACAATTGAATAATTGCCGTTCCAGTTGATCTTGATCTTTGATTTTGGCAGGTAATGATCTCCGGTGATCTGTGAAGACGTGATGATGTTCTGTGTGAACCATAATGCAGATGCTTTGATCATGTTTGGATTGCGCTCGTTTGGTGTTGTAGATCCGGTTCTATAGATCAAACGGTTGTCGCTGTTGATACTTGCCAGATTCTTTACACTGATCGAGTTATTCTCATTTAATTTGAAAGCAAAATTAAGTAAGGCACCCGCGAGTGGTTGGGGTTGATAGGTCTTGTCAAAAAATTCTTTATCTGTTAACAATGGATCTGTAGTACTGCCGGGTTCACCTGACAAAAAGGAGATACGTTCGGTAGTGAAGTAATTGTTTGTTGAATTATAGGTCAATGCTGCGGTTAATCCAAAGAAATCTTTTTCTTTTCTTTTCAAATTAAAACCTCCGGAGAGTTGGAAGGAGGCGTTAGGTTTGAATTTTTTCTCATAGATCCCCCAATCAGATACAGGGATCTTTGTGGCAAGTTGAGCCTGTTGATTGATGTTGATTGGGAATTCCTCAAATGCCGGCATTTCTGAAGGCAATGTGCGGGTACCATCATCAATTCCTAACCAATCCTTACTTCCGCCTTTGTAATATTTTTGGGTCTTACCTGTAGTGATGGTGTTATAACCTGAACCCGCAGATACATTCACGAAATTCTTTTCTGGAATATTCTTGGTCGTTATATCGATGATACCACCGGCAAATTCGCCCGGCATATCTGGTCGGGCTGTTTTTGTGATCACCAGATTATCCAACATGTTTGATGGAAATATGTCAAATGAAAATGCTTTACGATCGCTTTCTGAACTTGGTAATGGTGCCCCATTTAAGTAGGCCGCATTATAACGTTCGTTCAAACCACGTATGATCGCAAATTTATTGTCTTGTATACTTGCGCCACTTACGCGTTTCAATACATCGCTTGTACTTCTGTCTGGAGAGCGCTTAATGGTCTCAGCACTAATGCCATCACTCACACTGGCATTGTTCTTTTGTTGTAATACCAAGGCTGTATTGTTCTCTTTGTTAAGTGTTACTACTACTTCAACTTCCTGTAATTCTTTGGATGTCGACGGGTCAAGTTGAATAGAAATATCAAGCACGTCGTTTGCTTTAACGTCCACATCAGTGATCTTTTTTGTGTCATAGGAAATATAGCTTACCACAAGCGTTACTTTTCCGGCAGGAATATTATTGATCGAGAATTTGCCGTCGAAATCTGCAACAGCACCTTTACTGGTTCCTTCAATTAGGACCATGGCACCAGGCAATGTTTCTGCGGTCTTTGAATCTAGAATAGTTCCTGAGATCTTTCCTGTTTGAGCAATTAACGTGAAATTGATGATGAGGGTCAGCGCGGTAAAAAATAATTTATTCATTGTGTAGTATAATATGGTGCAAAGTAACTTCGCTCTTATTACACGACCCTGAAATTTATGTTACCAAAACATTAACTTTATTTCTTTATCTTTAAATTAAATTAATGATTTGTTAACTTAAGTCGATTTAATTATTAGGTAACTTAGCAGCGTAAAACAAAAGATGAGTACTACCAATTATAAAATACTGCTGGTTGACGATGAACCGGATATTGTTGAGTTTTTAAGTTATAATTTAAAGAAGGAAGGGTATAGTGTTTGCGTTGCCAATAACGGCAAGGATGCTATTCAGGTTGCTAAGAAAGAACATCCGCATTTGATCATACTTGACGTGATGATGCCCGATATGGATGGTATTGAAACATGCAGAGAGATCAGGGAGATCAAAGAATTAAAAGATGTATTGATCGCATTTTTAACAGCAAGAAGCGAAGATTATACTCAAATCGCAGGATTTGAGGTAGGGGCAGATGATTACATCACCAAACCAATTAAGCCAAGAGTTTTCATTAGCAGAGTAAAGGCATTGTTACGCAGACTTCAAACAGGTGAATCTGCAGACTCTAACCTCGTTTTTGGCGATATAAAAATTGATAAGGATAAACATGTGATCTTTAAAGGTGAAGAAGAGATCAATTTGCCAAAGAAAGAATTCAAACTGTTTGCATTGTTAAGTAGTAAACCAGGCAAGGTATTCACCCGCGAATATATTCTTGAACAGGTATGGGGTGATGAAGTTGTTGTTGGTGATCGCACCATTGATGTGCACATCCGTAAACTTCGTGAAAAGATAGGGGAAGATCACTTCAAGACCGTAAAGGGTGTTGGATATAAGTTCGACTTCTGATCAATTCAATCTGTCTCTCTTTTCCAGGCTCAAATAAACTTGCTTGTGCAATTCGTCTCTTAACGGCTGAATGTGAGATGGACGTATGCCTCTTAAATTAAGCACCTCTTCGTCTCCATCATTATAAGTGATCTTAAAGGAACCATTGGATACTTCACTAACCTTTTGAATATCGTTGAAATACCAGAATTAATTGTAAAACAGATGTCGCTTAATTTCAAGTTTATCTTTGAACACAAGGGCAAATGGGTTCAATATCAGCACCAGCGTTTGAAAAGTGGTGTATAAGGCGGGAGGAATCATTATCAAGGCCCAACCATGCATCTCAAATTCTTCATATAGGAACAGATAGAGTACTGAGCCAACGAAAAAAAATGTTAAAATGATCCAGATGATCAGTACCAGCGGATGCCTTTCAAAGTATTTGTCGGGCCCCTCAATCTCATTACGGTTTTTCACATTGCAAAGTTAAAAATTCTGTAGGTAAAAAGCCCTGTATCCGTCTATTTTTTTGATATTGTGACTTGATTGTTCAAAATAATTTGGTTAAATATGTAACTTAAAGGATTGAACATCGTTAAATCAATAAGAACCGCATTTTGATCAGTGTAATGAATCGTTTAATAAACAAAATAGC
>DAISHL010000115.1:0-6406 GCA_036822555.1 Bacteroidota bacterium
ACGAAATAAACAGTATGTCCGTGTTTTTTATAGAACGCTTCTTCAAATGGAAGGATCACAAACATCTTGCGTGTGTATTTTTTTACTGTCTCAATACGGTTCTCCTTCCAGGCCCATACTGTAGGTGAAATATAATAGTACACCTTTAAGCCTTTCTGAGTGGCCCATTTGGCAATTCTCAGGTTAAAGCCCGGGTAATCTACCAACACAATAGCATCCGGATTGAATTTAAGGATGGCTTCTTTTACAGTTTTAAAATTCTTTCTTATGGTCCCCAGATTTTTAACCACTTCAAAGAAACCCATGAATGCCATATCCTTGATATGCAATACCGGTTCACGATTACATACGGCTTTCATCAACGGTCCTCCGGTAAATTCAAAAGAGGTCTCAGGCAATAGTTTTTGTATTGCTTTCATGCAGTTGGATGCATGAAGATCACCACTTGGTTCGCCGGCTATGAAAAATAATTTCAATAGATCTTAAAAAATGTAATGTATGCCAATAAAAGCGCGTAAATAACAATACTGGTAATGATTCCTTTTGCGATCGGATCCTTTTTTCTGTTCAAGCTCAGTTTGAACAACAATAGATTCGTGGCCACGCAGATTTTAGAAACATTCATCATCAACTCCGCACTCATCAGATATTTGATCTCTGTTTCTTCAATTTGAACGTGTCTTTGAAAGAATAACCAGTACAATGAGAACCAGAACATAGGGAAAAGTATACCAATGATCAGGCCAATCCATAGTTTATTTAGTTTTGAAAGCTCCATGTCAGAATTTTGTTTTCATTTCGTTTAGGTATTCGTGGGCTGTTAGGTCTACCTGTGTTGGCACCACTGAGATGTATTTGTTGGCAAGGGCCCATTCATCCGTATCCATGGCCTCTGGTTCAAAATTCACGAACTCACCGGTAAGCCAATAATAGCTTCTGCCGTATGGATCCTTACGTTCATCAAATCGTTCAACCCAGTTTGCCTTTGCTTGCCTTACGAATTTGATTCCCTGTAAGTGCTCTTCAGGTGCCTTTGGAATATTTACATTCCAACAAACACCTTTAGGCATTTTATGCGAAAGCGCATGTTCAATCAGTTGTTTGATGTATTTAGTGGCCTGTGTAAAGTCTGCCTCCATTGCATAATCACATAAACTGAACCCAATACTTGGAGATCCTTCCAGTGCACCTTCAATGGCTGCACTCATGGTTCCGCTATAGATCACATTAATAGAGCTGTTGCTGCCATGATTGATGCCACTTAGAACCAGGTCGGGTCTTTTTTTGAGGATGTTGTTCACCGCCATTTTCACACAATCTACCGGTGTGCCGCTGCAAGCAAATTCAAGCGCTGTTATATGGTAATTGGTTTTCTCCAATCTTTGTGTTGAGTTAATGGTGATGGCATGGCCCATACCGCTTTGAGGCTTATCTGGCGCCACAACCACAACATCTCCAAAGTGTTTTGCTATGGATGAAAGATGTTTGATGCCGGGTGCATACACACCATCGTCATTAGTTACCAAAATCAATGGTTTTGAGCTCATTACTGCTGTTTTATCCTATAAATCTACCCCTTTATATCACGTCATTTTTAGGTTTTGATACGACTTACTAAACCCGTTTTGTTAATTTTTAAACTTATTTATGACTACAAAATCGCTTATTTGCTGTGAATTGATGTAATTTTGTCATGAATTTAGGGTTGGTATCGTATTTGATAATAACCTTATTAAAAAAATAAACCTATGATGATGTATGATATGGGCTTAATGGTGATCAGTGGCATTTTCATGCTGATCGGACTTTTAGTAAGCTCACAATTAAAGAACAAGTTTACCAAGTATTCACAGGAGCGTTTAACAAGCGGCTTAAGTGGAAAGGATGTGGCAGAAAAAATGCTTCGCGACAATGGCATTTATGATGTGAAAGTACAGAGTGTTGAAGGTCAATTGACCGACCATTACAATCCTGCCGATAAAACTGTGAATTTAAGTCATGATGTGTATAATGGCCGACATGTTGCTGCGGCGGCTGTGGCTGCTCACGAGTGCGGACATGCAGTACAGCACGCAACTGCATACACCTGGTTGACCATGCGCAGCAAAATGGTTCCAGCAGTGCAGGTTGCCTCAACATTAATGGGTATTCTTTCATTTGTGCTGGCTTTTGCCTTTTACAGCATGCCTCATTTAGGAAACACGATCATGTTGGTCTTCATTATTCTACAATCGGCAATTACTTTGTTTACCATTGTAACTCTGCCTGTTGAGGTAGATGCCAGCAAACGCGCAGTGGTTTGGTTGAATAGTGCCGGTATTACCTATGGTGAAGAGCATGACGAAGCGAAAGATGCGTTAAGATGGGCTGCCTATACATATTTTGTTTCTGCTTTGGGCTCTATTGCCTCTTTGCTTTACATGATCCTCAGATTTACTGGAAGCAGGGATGAATAAAAATAAACTGCATTGAAAATAAAAAAGTCACACGTGTTAGTGTGACTTTTTTTATGTGTTATTTCTTTCTAATGTCTTTTTGTTCTTGCAATGCACTCTCGTGTTTGATCCTTTGGCGTTTGCGCATCAGATAGCTAACGGCTGAGATGAGGAAAAAGCCGAAAAAGAACAAAGCACTGTCATTGTCTTTAACGATCAAAAAATAAATGCATCCTAATACACCGATGGCTGCACCGGCTAACCAAAGTCTTTCAAGGAGTTTAAAAATAGATGTACTCATGTTATAATTCTTCGTTCACTAATTGAATTGTTGCCTGTACTTGTTTTATTGAGTAACGCGAAAAATCCTCGTTACTTTCCAAGCCTTTACCTGTAATAATTTGTGTGGCTGTTGTTATTTTTACAAAGGCATCTGTGTAAATCCTATGGTTCGCCTCATCCCATATCAGTTTTTCAGTCTCAAGTTTATCGCCATTCTTATTCACAACTTCAACCGCATATTTAGCTTCCATGCGTTTACTCTTTTCATAACGGATGGCATAGTTAGATCTTAATGTACTTGAGATCTTCTCTTCATCATCAAAAAATGTGACATACACTCCTTTAGGTAAAATTGTAAACGGTTCCGAAACATTTCTGTCAAACTGGATCAGGCGATTTGCTTTCAGTACGATTTTCAGCTGAGCACTGTCTGTATAGATCACGGTAACAGTATCTGCTGTTTGCGAAGGGCGTAACTTGTTGCTTGGAATGGCCATTACATCTTTTAGATCATTGGTGCAGGAAGTAAGGAGTAAAGCACCTATGCAAAAAGTAAACACATATTTCAGCAGCATCGATACTTGCATTAATCGTATCTGAATTTTCTGAACCAAAGGTCATCGAAATAAGTAGAGTTGAACGTGAAACCAAAGTTCACTCTCCAGAAATTTTCCTTTACTAAATTGTTACTTTGCGAGCCGCTTTGTCCGTATTGCACACCAATATTCACAAGGCCTGTGCCGGTTCTTATCCCAACAGGTAAGCTTATTCCGGCAGTTAGGCCATAGGTAGTAATGAGTGTACTCTTCAGGTCAATGTATCCTGTGTTATAGAATGCACCAAGTCTGTACTGACTTCTTAAAAAATAAGTGCCTTTGCCTGTAGCGTATTTTTCAGGCACATAGTTTGCGCCAATGGCCATGCGTGTGTTGTTCTTCAATGAATTCGACTGATCGAACAATTTGAAATCGGTCCAGTTCGTGATCGCGTAATCAGCCACAATGTTCAGTTTTTCCCCCTTTTTGAATCCAATACCAAAACCTTGTTCAAGAGGGAGTTTGATTTTACCGGCTGCGTCAATGGTTTTTAGGATGGTGTCTTTCGGAAGGAATCCTGCTGAGTTTGTTAGAAAGTAATTATAGGAAATAAGGTCATATGTTGCTTTCACAGAATTGTTGAGGGTCATAAAATAGCCTACATTGAATTTTATCTTTTCTTTTAGCACACGTTTCTGTTTGTAGCTTGCATTCTTGTTTCTTACACTATCAATGGTGAAGCCAGTTTGCATACCAAAGTTACCGGTGAAATCATTGATCCTGATCGTTTTTTCGCGAATGGTGTTATAATATACCGTATTGTTGGGATAACGTACGTCGGCGTAATTTCTGATAGAGCCGAACAGATAGTAAGCGTTGAATCCAAGACTTAGATCGCTTAATAATTCGTTACCGAATTCCTTGAGTTTGTATTTGCCTTTAGAAAAATGGTAGCTTGAATCAGAAAGTCTTTTAAGTTCTTTCTTTTTCATTTTGATCAGACTTTCTTTGAAGGGCATGATGCCGTATCCTGTAAACACCTTGCTGAATCCGCCCTCGCCATAATAGTTGTAAGATACATCACCAATGTTCGTTTCATTCACCACATTTTGCATGTTGTAGCCTACATTGCTGTATGGTTGTATTCCAAGCACCGCCCCGCCGTTCTTACGAATCGGAAATCCGAGAGACGCGTAATTGAAATTGGTATTCCATTTGTTGACCTTGGATGTGGAAGAGCTGATCTTTGAATTTAAAAAACTGCCTCCAACCTCAAAGGTGGCAAATTTAATGAGGGCATAGGAAGCCGGGTTTCCGGTATTGATCATCACAGGGAACACAGTATCTGGTTTCAGGGCAATATTGGCACCACCCATGCCCTGATTGTGCGCGAAGGTAGATTGGTTCAATTCACCCAGACCAAACCTTGAGTAAGGACTGTATGTGCTTATTTGCGCCACCATGGAATTGCATAGCGCAAAGAGGAATAATATAAAATTAATTTTTCTCAAGGGAATGGTTTAAAATTGAATTCAGGCCAATTAATACAAGGTTTGGGTGGGCAAAGATGCTATTTTTTAAGCGTTTTGCAAAGAAATCAGCATCTCCACCAGTAAGCAATATGGTAATATCCGGATAGATGGACCTATACGTGTTTATTATGCCATCAACTTCTGCCACCGCGCCAACCAGAGCGCCACTTAACATGGATTCATTTGTGTTTTTACCGGTTAAGGTGTTGAAGTCTTTATCCACATACAATAAAGGTAATTTAGCTGTTTGCTCATGCATGGCCGTCAGCCTCATTTGCAGTCCTGGTGCAATGGCACCGCCCATATATCCTTGATCCTTTAACAAAAGGTCATATTTGATACAGGTGCCGCAATCTATACTGAGACAGTTCTGGTTTGGATAAAGGGTGTGACAAGCCACAGCGCAGGACAGGCGGTCGGCACCAAGAGTTTCAGGTGTTTGGTACTTATTATGTATCGGAATTGGGGTGTTGTGAGCAAAAATCAATGGTTGGATCTTTGATCGTATCTGATCCGCAAAAGTAATATGTTCCTGGGTAACGCTGGAAATAATGACATGGCTGACATTGTCGAGTATTGAGGGGGTATTTAGCAGTTCAGAAACCGAATTAAATACAGTGGTGCTCTGCAGAGTATTTCCTTTGAAAATGCCTGCTTTAACGCGTGTATTGCCAAAATCCAGAACCAGGTTTAACATTGGATTTAAAGATACACGAAATAAAAAACGGAAAGAGGGCTTTAAGATTTTTTTACAAATATTTGTGAAGTAAGAAAAAATAGCTATTTTTGCACCTCTCAAATCTGAGAATGGTCTGGTACCTTAGCTCAGTTGGTAGAGCAAAGGACTGAAAATCCTTGTGTCCCTGGTTCGATTCCTGGAGGTACCACAGAAACAGTTTCAAATCTGTTCAAAATTGTTCAAAAGCCTGATTTTCAGGCTTTTTTTATTGCCCTCATTTTAAAAAAGTTCATTCTTAACCTACTTTTGTTTCACCAATGTTTCACCTGATGAACAAAATGTTTCACCTTTTACGGAAACACTGGTAAACACTATGAGAAACGACTCTTTTACTATAAAGTTTTATTTAAACGTGGCTAAGCAGCGCGATACAGGCGAATACCCAATATATGTGCGTATAATGGTTAACCGCAAGAAAGCAGAACTTTCAACTAAACATGTGGTTGCCAAAATAGAAGATTGGAACGAAGCCCTACAGCGGATAAATTTTAAAACGCCAATTAATTCCTCATTATCCTCCATAGAAGGGCAATTAAATGACCTCTATAATGAAATGAAAGCAATAAAAGCGGTAATTACTGCCGCAAGCATTAAAAATAAATTCTTAGGCAGGGGACAAAGCACTATTACTTTATTGGAGTATTATTCAAAAGCAATGGAAGATGTTATCCCTAAAAGTATGGGACTTGCAGCTGCTACCATTAAAAATTACAGAACAACCTTTAAGCATTTAAAAGAATTTTTAGTGAATGAAAAATTAAAAAGCATTACCATACCTGAATTTGATTTTCAATTGATCAAGAAATTTGATTTGTTTTTACAGCATAAAAAATTTTGAATGTCCTTTAATTTACCTAATATTTAAACCGAAGCTACAATTAG
>DAISHL010000116.1:0-6400 GCA_036822555.1 Bacteroidota bacterium
GTGTCTATGAGTTGTTCTGTAGTATCCTGTTTGTACTGATCTCATCTATACGAAGGATCAAACGCTGGTATTTGAACCATATCGCTAGCAAAGACATGTTGCGATCTTTTTATGCTTTGGCTTGCGCATCTTTGTTGGTGTTTTATTTCATGATGGCTTTCTTTGAGAATTATCTTGAGGTAACACAGGCCATCTTTCCCGGATTGCTGCTCTTCCGGTATTTCTATTCTTTCCTTAAGCCGGCAAACGCCTGATTCCTGCCGGATCTTTCCATTGAATTTTTGCTGTTTGTTATGTTCCTTTTAGCCATTGGAATTAATAAGTATCTTTGGTGTATGCATGCCCATTTATGTCTATGAGAATTATAGTGACCGGCGGTTCCGGCTTTATTGGAACAAATCTAATGGAAGAACTCTTGAAGCAAGGAACGCACCTCTTGCTGAATTTAGACATTGATGAACCAAAGGTAGAGTCGCATCGCCCCTTTTGGAAACAATGTGACCTGATGAACCTGAGTAATGTTGAAACTCTGATGAAGGATTTTGATCCGGAGATCGTGATCCATTTAGCGGCACGAACAGACACAGATCCTAAATGTGTGCTTGAGGATTATGCGATAAACATGAAGGGTACGGAGAATTTGATGAGTGCCATGAGTGTTTGCAAAGGCATCAAGCGGGTTATTTTTACTTCTACTCAATTTGTAAATCAATACCACGGTGTTCCAAAACACGATGAGGATTATGCGCCTCATACAAAATTTGGAGAGAGTAAAGTGATCATGGAACAAATGATCAGAAAAGCAAACCCGCCTTATGAATGGGTGATCATTAGGCCTACCAATATTTGGGGCCCATGGCACATACGCTATCCTTACGAATTTTGGAAGGTGCTTAGCAATGGCATGTATTTTCATCCGGGCAAACAACCGGTTATAAGATCTTATGGATATGTTGGCAATGTTGTTTGGCAGATCATACAAATGATGCAAGCACCAGCCAGCAAAGTGAACAAACAGGTTTATTATGTTGGCGATGAGCCAATAGATATATACCATTGGGTGAATGGATTTTCAAAAGGGCAGATCGGTAAGGAAGTAAGGGTGATTCCAAGAGCATTGGTAAAGGGTTTAGCGATCGTTGGTGATCTGCTGTCGTTGGTCTCTTTAAAATTTCCGATCACATCATCGCGCTACAAAAGCATGACCAACAGTAATTCTGCCCCAATGGAAAAAACAATGAAGGCGTTTGGAATTCCACCATATAGTCTTCAAAGTGGTATTGATACAACTGTGGAGTGGATGAGGAAGTACCATCCGCATCTGGTTAAGATCTAAAATATGGCAATGCGTACACATCGGGTAATCAGTTTAAATATTTGTGGGATCGGATTTAACGAGGCTAGTGCAAAGATCATTGAATGGGCCAAACTTAAGACCAGCACATTTGTTTGCTTTGCCAATGTTCCCATGGTCATTGAGGCACATTCATCCAGAACTTTTGCCGATCAGGTAAACAGTGCCGGACTCGTTTTGGCAGATGGCATGCCCTTGGTTAAAGCATTGAACTCTTTATATAAGGTTACTCAGGATCGTGTGGCTGGAATGGATATGTTCCCGGTTCTTTTGAAGATGGCATCAGAGAATAAGCTCGGTGTTTTTTTGTATGGCACTACACCGGAATTATTACAAAAGATTAAGGACAGAGCCATCAGCGAATTCCCTGGCATACATTTTTCAGGTATACTGGCACCTCCCTTCAACAGGTCGGTGAATGATCCTGAATTCATTGAAGCGATCAACGCAAGTAAACCCGATCTGGTGTTTGTTGCGCTCGGATGTCCCAAGCAGGAAAAATGGATGTATGAACATAGCTCAAAGATCAATGCTGTATTGTTAGGTGTTGGAGGTGCGTTTCCTGTGTATGGAGGCGAGGTTTCCAGGGCGCCTTTGTTCATGAGGAAACTGAGCCTGGAGTGGGTTTACAGATTGTTTCAGGAGCCACGACGATTGTTCAAGCGCTATTTGATCACCAATAGTAAATACTTGTATCTTATAAACAAACAGCGCCTATCTGGTAAGATATAACATGGATGTTTTACAAAAGAATAAAGTATTGACAAAGGCATATGAATGGTCTTTGATCTTCTTTGTGCTCACCATGCCGTTTAACGCGCCTTGGTTCAACCTCAATGGCGTGGCCATTGGGGTGCTTGCAGCTGTGTCCTTACTTTTAGCCATGAACAACAGAAGTGAGATACAGAAAAGACCGGAGCCAGTGTTGTTATTGTCAATAGGGTTCTTTCTTATGTATGTAGCCTCAGTTCTATATTCATCCAATGCGCATGAGGCCAATTTTAATATCGAGAAGAAATTGAGCTTATTTATTTTTCCGGTGATCATGTACATTACTCCTCGCATTTATGTGAGTGTGTTCAATAGGGTGTTGCAAACCTTTGTATTGTCTGTGATTGCTTCATGTACAGTTGCATTATTGATCTCGTTGAGTGAGTATGTGAGGCTTAAAAACACAGAGGTATTCTATTACCACGAATTAAGCTCTAATATTGGGATGCACGCCGGATATCTGGCGATGTATCTTTGCTTTGCCATCTCTTTTCTTTTGTTTCAGCAAGGGAATGGTCTGGGCCTATTTAAACGAAAAATCCTCTGGATCGGTGCGCTTGTTCTTTTATCGATCTATGTGTTGATGCTGTCTTCACGCTTACAAATTGGCATCATGTGCATGATCTATATTGTTTACGCATTCAAAATAGGTAAGCTAGGGGCCAGTGTGCCAAAGGCAATTGGGTATTCGTTTGTATTAGGGGTGTTGTTATTATGTTTGGTATTGTTATTTCCTAAGAACAGAGACCGGTTCAAAGCGGCGATCAATTATAACAATGAGTACGCTTTGAGCAAGAAATGGGGCGAAGGGCAAATGCGTAAATTGATTTGGACCTCTGCTTTTGAGATCATTGCTCAAAACACTTTGATCGGAGTTGGTGTAGGTGATGTGCAGGACGAACTGGACAGAGTATACAAGAAGAATGATTTTATTTCTCTGACCTACTTTTCAAACACGAGATTCAACGCGCACAATCAATTGCTTGAAACAGCACTTGCAATTGGCAGTTGTGGCATTATTGTTTTTCTGACATTGTTGGTAGGGATGGTAAGGCAAGGAATCAAGCAGAATAACACCATGCTGCTCGCATTCATTTGCATTTTTGTCTTGTCCTCAATAACAGAATCTATATTGGAGCGTCAGAACGGGATCGTCTTTTATTCGTTCTTTAGTATGTTCCTCTATTTCAAGAAACCGGACTAGATCATCCTTTGGATTTTGAACGACGGTAAAGAAGCATCAGACCAATCAGATAGCCTGCCAACACACCATAAATACTGCTCATTAACACATTGGCAGTTTTTCTAACACCTCCGTTGAATCCAACGATCAATTCAAAACTGTCGTTGAGCTTCTGTTTTTCCTTGGTCTTTAATTGGGCATTGTATAGTTCTACTGCTCTTTGTGAGATCTTTACAGGATCAATGGGTTCATCAATAATAACTCCATTTCCCATGTTCTTGTGAGCAATGCTCTGATTCACCAATCGTTTTAAGGTATCAATAGCTTGTATCTCGTTCTTTAGTTTTTGTTCGTAGTCCTCTAAATATTCTTTTTCCAATTCCTTGCGTTTTACCCCGTATTCATTGGTTTCAAGGTACTGCATGATCTTACGTTGCAAAGTGTCAAGTATGTTCTGGCTATACACTTCCGCATTTACTTTAAAAGGATAACGCACTTCCACAGAGTCGTTATAGATCTTGGATACACGAGGGTTAATGGGTTCATAGCTTAAGCTTTTAATCTCTGCAGCCATTTCTCTGGTGATGCCCAATTTTTTAGACAGCAGATCTTCTTTGCCATTAAGTTTTGTAAGATTATTGATCAGCTCAAAACACTGGTCGTTATCGAAACGATTATGAGCAATGGACAGATCTGAGATGTAAACTTCTTTCTTTACGTTGAATACACCAAACCCAATACCTCCACCTATAGCCATGAACACAAGCAACACAAGGATGTTCTTTATGCTGAAATTAATGCTCCAGTTGATAAAGGTTGTGCTGCCATCGCGCGTGGCCCTGAGCAAATAGATAAGATCAATTTCTTCTTTAACGGGTGAGTTGTTTTCCATAGGATTTAATGTTATGTAAAAATAAGGAAAAGCTTAAAAGTATGGATGAAAGAATTAAAATATATGGGTCAGTTGCACACAAGGCGATGTTTGAAAGCCTCAATTTGCAAGATCAGTAGGCATTCTGGTCTTTTTTGAACATTAACAGAATGGTAGAATATACCACCTTGAGGTCTAGGTAAAACGACCAATTGTCGATGTAGAATCTATCCATTCGAACGCGCATTTTCATTAAATACAGATCGTGCTGAGTCTCTCCTCTGTAACCCATTACTTGTGAAAGCCCTGTAATACCAGGCTTAACAAGGTGTCTCAGCATGTATTTATCCACTTTTTGAGAATACTCCTCGGTGAGTTTGAGCGGATGCGGCCTAGGACCTACAATAGACATGTCGCCCAACAACACATTGAAGAATTGAGGCAATTCATCCAGGCTGGTCTTTCTTAAGAATGCTCCTATTTTTGTAACTCTTGAATCATTTTTTGTGGCCTGTCTGAATTCAGTATTGCCTTCAGTTCGCATGGTCCGGAACTTGAAACATTTGAACTTTCTGTTCATGATCCCCGATCGGTCCTGTAGAAAGAATACAGGGCCTTTCGAATCAAGTTTAATGAGTATGGCCAGGATAGGCGTTAACCAGGAAAGCACAAGCACAATGAACAACAAGGAGAACACAATATCGAAACCCCTTTTAAGGAATTGATTGGTTGCTTCATCGAATGGGTTCTTTCTTAAGGCCAACAATGGCATGTGCTCAATGAAGGTTGTCTCCATATTACGTCCCATAACGCCACCAGAATCAGGAATGATCTTAAAGGATATAAAATTGTTCTCCGCAAAATCAAGGAGATTGTTCAACATTTCTTTTTCTATTTTATCTGCTGAACATACGATCTCTGAAACCTTATTGGATTGACAATATGGGATCACATCATTGAATTTGCCCAACACATTCACCTTAAGATTCTCTTTTTCTGAGAAAAAACCAAGGATGTTATACCCATACTCTGGATGTGCATCCATGAATTCTTTGAAATGTATGCTGGAAACACTTGCACCAACAATGATTACAGGGGCTCTGTGTTTGTTCTTTTTGAGAGCTTTTTTTAGAAGAATGAATATGAGAGTTCTCCAAATAACTAACGACAAATAGATATAAGCACAAAGGCGAATGATGTTTGCATGAGAGATACTGTTCTCGTGGAAAAGCTCAATGTAAACAAAGATCAACAGAAAATAAAGCAGGTAGAATTTACTAAGATTAATGGCATTGATAAGAATGCCCGGCAAACGATTGATATAATAGGTCTTTGAAAGTAATGTGCCAATGAACCACACAGCCAAAAGAAAGACATGTGTATCAATGCTGATCTGGCAAGCACCGAACAATAAAGCCCAAAGAAAGATCAGTGTGAGCTCTCCAAGGAGGTTCAATGGCAACAAGAGCTTGTTAGGCGACATTCTTACAACAAAAGGTTAAAAATTAAAAGTACAACAATTGCACGAATTGCTAAAATCAAGACCTGTATTTTAAGAAATATTAAGTGTTCATGTGGCTTTGTGGAGCGCGAACTTTTGTAAATTTATAGCTGAATGACACGCAAGGAATTTATAAAGCTTTTTTCAACTTTACCTTTAATGGGCAGTGCTATGAAGTTATCTGATCTATCCAACTATTCAGCAACATTACCTCCAAGCGAACGCATGCCGGTATTGTTTCTGGGGCATGGCAGCCCAATGAATGCCATTGAAGAAAATGAATATGTGAAGGGATTCAGGAGCATGGCTGCTAATTTACCAAAACCAAAGGCCATCCTGTGTGTGTCGGCGCATTGGTATGTAAAAGGCACATATGTTACAGCCATGCCGCAACCAAAAACGATCTATGATTTTGGCGGATTTCCGGATGCTCTTTACCAGGTCAAATATCCTGCACCGGGTAGTCCGGAGTTGGCTGCTCAAACAAAAGAACTCATAAAGAAAACTACGGTGGGTTTGGATCAATCGTGGGGACTCGATCACGGCGCATGGACCGTATTGAAGCATTTGTATCCGAAGGCCGATGTTCCCGTGATACAATTGAGTATTGATTATTCGAAACCGGCACTCTATCATTACGAGTTGGCGAAAGAATTGAGCGCGTTGCGCGAGAAAGGTGTTTTGATCGTGGGTAGCGGAAACATAGTTCACAATTTGTAT
>DAISHL010000117.1:0-6396 GCA_036822555.1 Bacteroidota bacterium
TCGGCCTTTGAGGAAGATATGAAAAAAAGCGACCTTAAGCGCGTACTTACAAAATGGGGATTAACCTCCCTCGGAATTGGCGCCATCATTGGAGGTGGTATCTTTACCTTAACTGGTATAGCCGCTCACGATTATGCAGGCCCGGCCCTTGCCCTTTCCTTTGTTATTGCCGGTATTGGATGTTTATTCGCATCCCTGTGCTATGCCGAATTTGCTTCTGTATTGCCTGTTGAAGGCTCTGCTTATGCCTATGCCTATGGCACCGTTGGTGAACTTTTTGCGTGGTTCATTGGATGGAATCTGATACTAGAGTACATGATGGGGGCCACAACCGTTGCAGTGGCATGGAGTGGTTACTTTGTAAAACTCCTCCATTTATTCCATATCGATTTCCCGATCTGGCTTTGTAACGACCTGGCAACGGCCGTTGAAAAATGCAGAGAGGCCGGATTGCCGGAACCCGGCTTCGCATTCAATTTGCCAGCATTCATCATTACATGGTTAGTTACAGCGGTTCTTGTAAAAGGTATCAAAGAAGCTGCAAGTACCAATAACATCATTGTAGTTATTAAAATTGCCGTTGTATTGTTCGTGATCCTGGTAGGTGCCTTTTATATCAATACAGACAATTGGGTTCCATTCATTCCTGATGAAATACATGGGGTGGATGAACATGGGAAAGAGACCGTTAAATTTGGTTTTGGCGGCGTTCTCACCGCGGCAACCATAGTATTCTTTGCCTACATTGGTTTTGATGCTGTTTCTACACAAGCAGGTGAAGCCATCAATCCTAAAAAAGATGTGCCTTTTGCTATTGTGGCATCCTTGGTGGTTTGTACCATATTATACATTTTAGTGTCTTTGGTACTTACCGGAATGGTAAAATATGATCAATTGGATAAAGCAGCCCCTGTTGCCTCTGCCTTTAGTGGAATTGGTATCAATTGGGCAGTATTTATTATTACAATTGCTGCTACTGCCGGATTAACATCTGTAATGCTTGTGATGATGCTTGGCCAAACAAGGATTTTCCTTGGCATGGCAAAGGACGGCCTTTTACCAAAAGGAATGTTTGGCACTCTGCATCCTACATTTAAAACACCTTATAAGAGCACCATTTTAATTGGTGGTATTATTTCATTGGTAGCTTCAAGCACACCAATTGATAAGATCTCTGAAATGTGCAGTATGGGTACTTTATTGGCCTTTGCCATGGTATGTGTTGCGGTAATGATCTTGCGTTACAAAAAACCAGAACTGGAAAGACCTTATAAAACACCTGCCGTTTATTTGGTAGGTACCCTTGGTGTGTTGTTCAATTTATTCTTAATGACCCAGGTAAGACCTGCCACATGGCTGTTCTTCTTGGTTTGGGGTGGTTTGGGTGTTATTGTTTACTTCCTTTACAGTAAGAAACACAGTAAACTGAACGAACTTGAAAAAGAAGAAACTCTGTAAGCAATAGCTTTATCATTTAAAGGCCACTTCAAACAAGTGGCCTTTTTTAATGTACATTTAAACGATAATTGTTTACTTTTGCCGCGATAGTATGCAGTTTGAACTCACATCCCAATTTCTGAACGATCTGAAGCAAAAGATCGATGAGAAGGATAATACCTCCATCAAGGAGATGTTGGGAGAGTTGTATGCAGCCGATATTGCACAGATCTTAAACCAACTCAACGTTAGCGAGGCAGCCTTTGTTTATGAGCTATTGGATGACGAAACTGCACCCGAAGTACTCCTTGAACTCGATGAAGAAAAAAGAGAGGCCTTATTAGCCACCTTTAGTGTTAAGGAAATTGCGGAGCAGTTGGATAACATGGACAGCGATGATGCTGCCGACGTTATCTCTGAATTACCGGAAGAGATCCAGGATGAAGTACTTTCACAGATCGAGGATATTGAACAAGCAAGTGACATTGCCGAATTGATCAACTATGAGGAAGGTACCGCAGGATCCCTTATGGCAAAGGAACTTGTAAGTGTATATTCTTTTGAAACCGTTACAGCTTGTATTGATGAGATAAGAAGACAAACCGATAATGTGGATGTGATGTATGCCATTTATGTGGTAGACAATAACGAGAAGCTTATTGGAATGTTATCTCTTAAAAAATTAATTGTGTCACATCCATTAGCGCGCGTAGAGGAGATCTATGATCAGGATGTACAGTTCGTAAAAACAAATACCAGCACAGAAGATGTGGCTGAGATCATGCAAAAATATGACCTCGTTGTATTACCGGTAGTTGATCAACTTGGAAGACTTGTTGGCCGAATTACCATTGACGACGTTGTGGATGTGATCAAGGAAGCTGCTGAAGAAAGCATTCAGCGAATGAGTGGTATTTCCGATGACGTAGACAGTAACGATCGTTTGTGGCGTTTGTCAAGAGCCCGAATTCCTTGGTTACTTGTGGGTATGTGCGGAGGTATCGTTGGCTCCAGGATCATAGGCACTTATGAAGACCAGATCAAGATACATCCTGAGATGGCATATTTTATCCCGCGTATCGGAGCGATGGGCGGCAATGTGGGAGTGCAAAGTAGTTCCATTATTGTTCAGGCTTTGGCCAACAATACGATGATCAACGACAGGATCGCGCCGAAATTATTAAAAGAGCTGGGTGTAGGAATGGTTAATGGTTTAATATGTTCGGCATTGATCCTCGCCTATGCATTTCTCATCGAAGACTGGAAACTTTCAGCCACAGTAAGTCTTGCTCTTTTCACTGTGATCTTGTTCGCTTCATTCTTAGGCACCTTTGTACCACTCACCATGAACAAGTTCAAAATCAATCCGGCGTTGGCAACAGGACCATTTGTGACAACACTTAACGATATTATCGGAATATCGATCTATTTCCTTGTAGGCAGATTATTGTACGGCTTACTTTGATCGCATTAATTGATCACCATCTCATAAGGTAAACGCACCAGAACGCCCTTGGCATTCATGATACTCTTCACTTGCTTGATGTATTTGTAGTGCTCACCCAAATTCTTACGCAACAATCGCGTTTCAGCATCAGCTTCAACTTTGCCAAACAATTCATCCAATGGATTCTTTTGTGCAGGAAGCTCATTCAATTTGTATTCCTTTAGGTTTGCTTTTTTAGCTGCATAGGCAATTGCTTCCTTTAATCCGCCCATCTCATCCACAAGTTTGATATTTAAAGCGTCGCTGCCACTCCATACACGTCCCTGACCAATGCTATCAACCTGTTCTTTGGTCAACCCTCTTCCTTCAGCCACTCTGCCAATAAACACATCGTAAACGTTTTCTACGCTCTTTTGAATAAATACAGATTCTGTAGGTGTTGCACCTCTTAAAGTACTCATTACGTCGCTATGTGCGTTTGTATTTACTGTATCTATAGTGATCCCTAATTTATCTTCAAAGGCCTTCTTCATGTTAGGCACCATTCCAAAAACACCAATAGAACCCGTGATCGTGTTTGGTTGAGCAAAGATCATGTCTGCCGCACAGCTGATGTAATAACCTCCACTGGCTGCTACATCGCCCATACTCACTACAAATGGCTTTACTTTTTTGGCAAGTTTCACTTCTCTCCATATCACATCACTTGCCAATGCACTTCCACCCGGTGAATTCACACGCAACACAATTGCTTTGATATTCTCATCCAAACGGGCATCCTTAATGGCCTTGGCAATGCGATCGCTTCCTATCTCTTCATCACTTCCTTCACCACTTGAAATTCCGCCTATAGCATAGATCACCGCGATCTTGTCCTTTCCTTTGAATTTATCTTTTGGAATATATTTTGCGTAAGAAGAATGGGCAACCAAATTCAATTTATCTTTCTCATTGATCTTTAGTTTTGATTTGATCTCAGACAGAACCTGATCTTCATACGCAAGTTCGTCCACCAATTTAAATTTCAATGCATCTTCAGGAAAGGCAATGGACAACTCATTGGCCATCTTATTCAATTCATCGATAGTTAATTTTCTGCTTTCAGAGATATTCACAAGCATATTGTTCCAAATACTATTCAGGAACGTTTCTGCCTGCAAACGGTTAGCATCACTCATCTTTTCCAACATGAATGGTTCTATGGCACTTTTGAATTTTCCATGTCTGAAGATCTTAACCTCTACCCCTAATTTTTCCAAGGTCTTCTTGTAAAACATCAAACTCATGTTCAATCCTTTCCAATCTAAACCGCCTTGTGGGTTCAGGAATACCTTATCAGCAACTGAAGCAAGGTAATATGCACTTTGAGAATATACTTCCGAATACGCATAAATGAATTTGCCTGATTTCTTGAACTCTACCAACCCTTGACGAATATCCTGTAACGCCGACTTTCCGGCTTCCATATTCTTAAAATTCATGTAAATGCCTTTAATGGCAGTATCTTTTGCAGCTTTTTCAAGATTATTCAAGATAATATTGATGCCCATTCCTTCCTCTTTACCCCAAGGACCAAGATCTAATTTTTCAAAAGGGTTGATCTTTTCCCTATCAATAACAGGACCATCGAACACAAGGTTCAACACAGACTTTGGTTTACTTTTATATACAGCTTCGTCGCTCGATTTAAAGGCATCCTTGAATCCGGATGAAATGACCGCTACAATTATTAGTACCGCGATAATGGTTGAAATGATAATACCTAAGATTGAGCCAAAGAATGCGCCAAAGAATTGTTTCATGATATTTAATTTATAATGTATTAAATGCGAAAATCGCTATGCAAATTTAGGGGGAATAATTACTTTCATGGTTTAATTGGTATGAACAAGGCTTTTTTATGTTTGGTCGGAATTTTATGCGATCGATAGGACAACATCGAAAAGGACCTCCATTTATTAACCAAGACAGCCGGAACTCTGGTTTAAACATCAAAGATCTACGAAACCGGGGCCTGGGGCAGCAATTCAAAAAAGAACTATCTGAATGTTTGTGTTCAACTTGACACCATTTTAGGGCCTGAGGCTCTTATGAAAAGGTGTCTCGCCATTGAATCGAAACTGGGAAGAAAGAGAGGGAAATCAAGGAATATCGACAGGACCATGGATATTGATGTCTTGTTCTTCAACAACTCCGTGATCCGATCTAAGGATCTTCAGGTACCGCACCCTCGTATTGAGTTGCGCAAATTTGTGCTTGTTCCATTGAACGACATAGCACCCGAGCTTTTGCACCCAATATTGCACAAGAAAATAAGCACATTACTGAAACAGTGCAATGACCCTCTTCCTGTTAAAGTATTCACTCCACTAAAGCCAAGGATCATTTGTATCGAAGGAAACATTGGAAGCGGGAAAACTACGTTGGCCAGCCTGCTTGCAAAAACACTCAAAGCAGATTTTGTTCCTGAAAAATTTGAACACAATCCTATTCTGCCAATGTTTTACAAGGATGCCAGTAATTATGCCCTTGCCTTAGAAACAAGTTTCTTACTGGAACGTTTTAACCAGCTTCATAAAGCCTTTGCCAACAACGACAAGACATTTGTATGCGTTTTTAGCATTTAATAATGTTTATGGTTTGCAAAAGCAAATTTGAAGAAAACAGAATACAATCATTACAGAAAAATATTCAACACACTTTCCTCAGAGCTCCCAAAACCTGATCTGATCATTTATCTGAACACCTCCCCTGCCAATCTGATCGCCAACATTAAAAAAAGAGGGCGTTCTTATGAGAAAAACATATCTAAAGATTATCTGAAAAGCATCACAGAGAATTATGAGAATGGCCTTAAGAACCTTAAGGATGTGAAAAATCTCACCATACATGTACAACATTATTCCAACAAAACCTCAGACCAACTTCTGAAACAGGTCATTGAACTCCTGCGATAATTTTGTACATTAGATCAATGAAACGCCTTTACTTTCTATGCCTTATAATTTTAAGCTTCATTGCAAAGTCGCAGATAATTTTTATAGGGCATGCGCAACTTAACGGTACGCCTTTAAAAGGTGTTCGTGTTTCATTGATCAGTAATGGCAAAACCATTCAGACTCTACCTTCTCAAAGATCATCTGATTTCAATCTGAGGATAGATTACGGAAAAGATTACAAGCTCTATGTTCAGCATCCTGAATGTGCGGCAATGTTCGTAGATATAAGCGCAGCCGGTGTTCCTGAAGACAAACAGTATATTAAAATGGTGCACGAGATGGACCTTCCGTTCTATTACAAAAATGATCCGGATGTGGATACTCTAAAATTTCAGCAAGCCATCCAGAAGGTGTATTTCGATGGAAAGGACAAAATGATCTCAGATACTGCCTACATTTCAAAATTCTACAGATCATTGATCAAACCCCAAAAAAACGAGCAAGCCGTACCTAAAGACCTTAACAATATAAGTTTACCATGCACCATTACTGCCAGAATGTTAATGAACAATG
>DAISHL010000118.1:0-6357 GCA_036822555.1 Bacteroidota bacterium
AGAGGATCTGAATAGAACCTCCCTCGTTTAAAGGCAGCAGGTGTGGAGTTCATTCATGGCGATGTTAGGACCAATGAAGATCTTGATGTGTTTGAAAAACTGGATTGCATCATTGATGCCTCCGCGAACCCATCGGTGCTTGCAGGTATCAACTCCACCATTTACCCATTGATCAACAGCAATCTGATGGGTACTGTCAATTGCCTTGAACTGGCAGACAAGCATAAGGCTGATTTCATTTTTCTTTCTACAAGCAGGGTTTATCCGATTAAAACATTAGAGTCGGCAAACTTTGAAGAACGCGACACACGTTTTGTATGGAAGGATGATCAAACGATCCCCGGTGTTAGTTATCAGGGGATATCAGAACAATTTCCGTTGGATGGCAGCAGATCATTCTACGGCACTTCTAAGCTGGCCTCAGAACTTTTGATACAAGAATACAACGATCTGAAAGGTATGCGCACTGTGATCAACCGTTGTGGTGTTATCAGTGGTCCATGGCAAATGGGTAAGATCGATCAGGGAGTGATCGTGTTGTGGCTTGCACAGCATTATTTCAAAAAGCAATTGAGCTACATTGGTTACGGCGGCACCGGAAAACAAATGCGCGACGTGATGCATGTGGATGACCTGTTTGATCTGATCGATTACCAGATCCATCATATGGAGAAGGTAAACGGAGAGATCCTGAATGCAGGTGGTGGCGTTGATATTAGTTTTTCACTTCAGGAACTAACTAAATACTGCGAAGAGCTTACAGGAAATAAGATCCCAATTAAATCTGTAATGGAGAATAGGGCTGCTGATATCCGCATTTATGTGACGGATAATTCAAAGATCACAAAACTCACCGGATGGAAACCAAAACGTAATTTGCAACAATTACTCAGTGAAACATTCGAGTGGATGAAACAACATGAAGAACAATTGAAACAGATATTAACTTAATTGAATAACAATATGAATGTTGCACTAATTACAGGGTCAGGCGGATTGATAGGTAGTGAATCCGTTGCCTTTATGTCTGATAAATTTGATGTGATCGTTGGTATTGATAACGATATGCGTCAGTATTTCTTTGGTAAGGAAGCATCCACCAACTGGAACAATAACCGTTTAACTGAGAAGTATAAGAATTATAAACCTTATACGGCTGATATACGTGATTATGCAGCCATTGAAAAGATCTTCAAAGAGTATGGCAAGGATATCAAGCTGATCATTCACACGGCAGCTCAACCTAGCCACGACTGGGCCGCAAAGGAACCTTTGACGGATTTTTCTGTGAATGCCACAGGAACATTGAATCTTCTTGAGAACACACGTTTGCATTGTCCTGAAGCTGTTTTCATCTTTACATCTACAAATAAAGTGTATGGTGATACACCAAACTTCTTACCACTGGTAGAACTTGAAACACGCTGGGAAATAGATACCAAGCACCCTTACTATGAGCATGGTATCGATGAGAACATGAGCATTGATCATACCAAGCATTCGTTGTTTGGTGCATCAAAAGTTGCTGCAGATGTGCTTGTACAGGAGTATGGCAGATACTTTAATATGAACACGGGAATTTTCAGAGGTGGCTGTTTAACCG
Organism: Bacteroidota bacterium; assembly: GCA_036822555.1. Taxonomy (GTDB): domain Bacteria; phylum Bacteroidota; class Bacteroidia; order B-17B0; family Aurantibacillaceae; genus Aurantibacillus. Next base: position 1,604 of record DAISHL010000118.1, read on the forward strand.
GGCCAAACCATTCAGGAACGCAGTTGCACGGATTCCTTGCGTATTTGATGCGTTGTGCCATCACCGGCAACCATTACACCATCTTTGGGTACAAAGGCAAGCAGGTGCGCGATAACATACATAGCTTCGACCTTGTGAATATGTTCTGGCATTATTACCAAAAACCACGTCAGGGTGAAGTATACAACGCAGGTGGCGGACGTTTCTCTAACTGCTCAATGCTTGAGGCCATTAAGCTTTGTGAGCAGATCACTGGCAATAAAATGAATTACTCGTATTCAGAAACAAATCGTATCGGCGATCATATATGGTACATCAGTGATCTTTCAAAATTCAAAACACATTATCCAACATGGAATTGGAAGTATGGATTGCAGGAAACGCTTGATGAGATGTTCAATGAAATGAAGCAACGTGTTTAAAGGATATGAATAAAGCAAGCAATAAAACATTATCAGGTAATGCTTACGATACTTACATCGTATATGCAGCGTATATCATCTTTGCGATTGCATTGTTGATGAATTTGCGATACAGCTTTGTAGGTATAGATAATTACCTTTTGGAGAACTATGCTTTCAGACAAACGCAAACAGCGCTTACATCCTTGTTCTTTTGTAAGGAAGGATTCAAGTTGGCTTATGAAACGCCTGTTGCTGGTGCGCCATGGGCTATTCCATTCGAATTTCCGCTTTACCAGTATATAGTTTCATTTCTAAAGAATATGACCGGTGGCAACATGGATGTGATCGGTCGTTTGGTGAGCCTGGTGTTTTTTTATGGAAGTTTAGTCTATGCATTTCTTCTGTTAAAGCGTTATACGAAGCATCTTGCTTTTTCTTTGCTTGCTTTGAGTTTGGTATTGTTGCACCCGATCTATATTTTCTGGTCACGCTCCTTTATGATCGAATCAACGGTATTGTTCTTTTGTTTGATGTATATGTATCACCTGATCATGTATATGGAAAACAAGAGTTACGTGCACATGGCTCTGGGCCTGATCGGTGGATTGGCAGCAGCATTGGTGAAGATCACCACATTGATGCCTATCATCCTGTTCATGTTTGCTATTGTCATGTGGGAATGGTATAAAGAGAAAGGATATAAATTCAATATAAAAACAACCATGAAGTATGCTATCTATGGGGTTGTTTTCTTCCTGATCCCTTTCCTTGCCATATTATGGTTGACTAAATTCTCTGATCATCTGAAAAGTTTGAATTCATACGCGTAAGAATTCACATCGTCAACAAAACTCAACTGCATGAACTTCGGAACCTGGGAGCAAAAGACCACATGGAACACCTGGAAAACGATTGGTGATCTGTCACAGGTGTCACATAAGTTGTTCTATTTACTTGTTGTGGTAATGGCTGTTTGGGGATACTTTGCAAAATTCAAATATTATAAACAGGCCATCGCATGTTTGATCATTTATGCAGTAACCCCAATGATCTTTACCAATTTGCATTTCATTCATGAATATTATACCTATTCAAATTCAATTTTTTTATGCGGATTCATTGGCCTTTCAGCCTTGTCTCTCATTGAGGATAAGAATATGATGTTAAAGGTAGCAGGACTTGTTTATATTGTTGGTACACTTTATTTCTTTGTGGGCAGATATAAAGAAGGGTATTACAAGGTGCAAACAAGTCACCCGAACTATGTGATCAATACCGCTCAAATGGTGAAGGAAAGAACCAAACCAACAGATGTGATCATGGTATATGGAAATGACTGGGGATCAGAATATGCATATTATACCGAAAGAAAGACCATTGCATTGCGTAATACATTTAACAGTGTAAAGGACACAGCCTTTGTAAAATTGATGGAACAGAACAAAGGTTACAACATAAATACACTTGTATTTGTAACGTATTATGGTTTGTTCAATAATACCTTTGTGAATGAACTGATCAACTACACCGGATTTAAACCTGTGTTACAGCAAGAGCCGTACTTCATATTTCAGCGTGATACCTTGGCACCGGCCGTTCCTAACAATACTGCTATGCCATCTGCTGACACCTCTACAGCAAGCACAACAACATCAACAACAAATCCATAACATGCTATTAAGTGTTGTAATACCTGCCTATAACGAAGAAGGAAGCATTGAGGAGACAGTGACAACACTGTATGATAAATTGCTTGCAGAAAAGATCGATCATGAGATCGTGGTGACCAATGATAATTCAAAAGATGGCACATTAAAGAAACTTGAGGAACTCAAGTTGCGTATCCCAACGTTAACCTTTTATACAAATCCTGGTCCGAACGGATTTGGTTACGCTGTGCGTTATGGATTAGAGAGATTCAAGGGAGATTGTGTAGCTGTGATGATGGCTGATCTTTCCGATTCACCTGAAGATCTTGTAAGGTTTTACAGGAAGATGGTAGAGTGTAATTATGATTGCGTTTTCGGAAGCAGGTGGATCAAAGGTGGTAAAGTAATTGATTATCCCTTGCCCAAAAAGATCATGAACAGGATCTTTAATTTTATGGTGCGTGTGATGTTCCGCCTGAAGTACAATGATTGCACCAATGCTTTTAAATTATACAAAAAGGAAACCATACAAGGCATCAAACCCTTTTTATCGCCGCATTTTAATTTAACCTTAGAGCTGCCGTTAAAGGCCATTGTGCGTGGTTATTCATATACCATTCTTCCTAATTCTTGGAGAAACAGAAAAGCCGGTGAATCAAAATTAAAGATCAAAGAGATGGGCAGTCGTTTTATGTTCATCATGTTGTATTGTCTTATTGAAAAATACTTCTCTAGGGGAGATTTTAAAAAGTAAGGATGACTCAAACACCACTTGTAAGTATTTGTATTCCTGTTTACAATTCGGGTGCTTTTATAAAAGAAACTCTTGAAAGCGTGTTGGCACAATCGTATCCATCCATTGAAGTGGTTGTGGTGGATGACGGATCAAATGATGATACAGTTAAGATCATCGAATCAATGAAGGATCCGAGATTGAAATTCCATAAGAACGCTGTTAATCTTGGTGTTTCCGCTAACTGGAACAGGTCCATCGAATTGGCTGCAGGGGAGTTTATAAAGATCATGGGAGGAGATGATCTGCTTGATAAAGATTGTATCAAACATCAGGTTGAGGTGTTGCAAAGTCATCACGTGAGTTTGGTAACATCTCATAAGTACGTGATCAATAGCAAAGGGAAACAAATTGTTTTAAAGAAAACATTTTCTGAAGGACTCATCAAAGGCAAGGAAGCTTTTAAGTTGTCAATGGTCGACGGGTCAAATCTATTGGGTGAGCCGGTAGCCGGACTGTTCAGACGAAGTGATTTTTATAAGGCAGGTGAGTACACTTCTGAATTCATGTATTTGATCGATCTTGATCTGTGGTACAGATTGCTTGGAGAAGGTTCTGTTTATGTGATCGCAAAGCCTTTGTATTCATTCCGCATTTCAAGAACATCCTTAAGTTCTGTTCTGAAAGGAAGCCAGATCGACGAATTTGAAAGATTCAAAAGCAAGCTGATCCAAACAGGATATATTTCATTAAGTGGTGCAGAAAAATTACGTGCAAAATTCAACAGCTTTGTGAAAGGCATAGCTCGCAAGATCATATTCATGCTAATGGCATAGATCAAATAACGCCTGTGAATTTTCTAATGAACCATTCAAGCGAAAGGAATGTGATGATGAGAACCAGCAACCATTTCAATTCGATAAGTTCAGAAGTCTTTACATCCGAATATGTTACCGGTTTCACATATTCATTTTTTGTAATAGCATCCAGCAATTGTTGTTTTTGATCTTTAAAGAATACAGCGCCATTGCTTGCTCCGGCTAAACGGTGAAGTAATGCATGGTTTGCTACGGTATTGTTCATTTCTGCCATAACAGGCTTAACAGCAATCACTCCCTTTTTTGACAGCAATTGGTCGGCTACTTTTACTTTTGCCTCATAGGTGTATTCACCGGGTTCAAATAAACCGGCATTTAATTTATATGTTTGGTTTTGTTTGCTGAAGGTGTAGTCAAAACTTGCTTTTTTATCATTGGTCAGTCGCAAGGTCACATCCGGTTCGGTGATCAGTTCTTACGTTTTGTTATACACCTCTGCATTGAATTCCATTTGTTCATTCTCGTTGATGATCTTATTCGTGAATATTCTGAAGAAACTCTTATCGCTTTTTACAGATAAGTACTGAATACTTTTACTGATAAGTTCATTGAAAGCATTGAAGTTCTTTGTTTCCTGAAAATTTCTTAAACGCCATTTCCATAACCCATCACCAACAAATACAGCGCTTTTGGAGCCATTGCTCTCATTGAATAATAACAGGGGATCATTTGTATTTACAGCACCTACTTTTTGTTGAAGCAATACCTGCGCTCCATTTGTAACAGCGTATTTGCCAAACGGAGTTTTTACTGCAGGGAAATTGCTCAATTGTGACCTCAGTTCTTCACTCACTGTAAAGTAACCAAACGCGCTGTTCAGGTATGGCTCCGAGTCGTTGGGCTTGTCAAGTTTACTGAGCAATTTTACCTCCTGAATATTATTCTATAATTCTGGGTTTATTAAAAAATATGGAACATTGGAATTGATGCAATCTGAAATTATTTTTTTTGTTTTTTTATGGTCACCATGAATGATCACGCAACTATATGGCTTCAGTGATTGATCTGTAAAATCACAAATTTTTATTATCAGTTCATAGTTATTTAAACCATTCAGGCATACTCTGATTGCGTTGATTTCAAGATGCGG
>DAISHL010000119.1:0-6317 GCA_036822555.1 Bacteroidota bacterium
CATTGACAGCGGTGATTTTTGTGTGATGAAGGCGCATGTGGTAAAGAACATGCTGCAATTGAATGAACAAAATCCTTTCATCAGATGGATCAGGGCCTGGGTTGGTTTCAAACAAATTGGCGTGGAGTACGAAAGACATGCCAGATTAGAGGGCGAAAGCGGATATACACTTAAAAAGCTTTTAAAGATTGCCATGGATGGCATTTTCTCCTTCTCCTCTGCTCCAATCAGATTCATTACTATGCTTGGCGTCATCGGTTTGGGCTTTGCCATTGTTTACTCCCTTTGGATCATCATCAATTATTTTTTCAGAGGAATTGCCGTACAAGGGTTTGCAACTCTTGCCATCATCATCTCTTTCTTCAGTTCATTGATCTTGATCTGCCTAGGCGTTATTGGCGAATACATTGTTAGGATCTATGATGAAGTAAGAGCCAGGCCTTATGTGGTCATCGAAAAAACGATCAATGTTCATTAATTAATTTGAGTTACTACAAATGAGTAATATGAAAATTGCAGTAATTGGTGCGAATGGATTCATAGGAAGTCATTTGGTTAGAACTCTGTTGGAAGACAAGACCATTGAATTGAAATTATTTGGAAAATCAAAGACCTCACAATTTCCAAACTATAAACCAATAGAACCTGAGAACACTCAATTTCTGCAAGACAACTTCAAGGACCTTGATTACATTTTTTATCTGGCCTCAGAGACCATTCCCGCAAATAGCTGGAACGATCCCATGCTTGAGGTACAAAAGAATCTTATTCCATTCCTGCAATTTCTTGAAACTGTTTCGTCAATTGGCGTTAAAAAGATCGGATATCTGTCAAGTGCTGGTACCGTTTATGGCTTATCAGAAGAACTACTCACAGAGAACACGAACACACACCCATTCTCTCCATACGGGATCACAAAATTAACTATGGAGAATTACCTGAATTACTACTTTCATAAGAATGGCTTGAAATACGATATTTTTCGTATATCCAATGTTTACGGCGAAGGACAGGATACGTCAAAGGGCCTTGGACTCATAAACACACTATTGGAGAAAGCAACCATTCATAAGAAAATTCAAGTGTTTGGTGACGGCAATAATGTTCGCAATTTCATCTATGTGAAAGATGTGGCAAGAATATTAACCAAGATCGCCACCTCAAAATTTGAATCCAATCATTTGCTGAATATTTCTTCAGATGATTCACTTTCGCTGAATGACATCATTCACCTGATGCAAAAAGACCTTCACATGGAATTTGCCATTGATCGCCTGGAACAAAGAGGAAGTGACAATAAAAAAACACTTGTAGATAATCAAAAATTAAAATCGTTATTGCCTGAGTTCAGTTTTACGCCAATACAAACAGGCATCAAACTCACGCAGGACCATATACTTCATACACTTAAAGAAAAGTCAAAATAAAATACCAAACGTGGCAAAAACAGACGCAAAACAAATAAACATGAGCTTTGGTGATAAAGTCAAGAACTATTTCACCACAATGACACGAGAAGAAAAGATCGGCTATGGTCTATTGGCTGTTATATTACTGGTGGTTTATATGATCCGTCAGAAATTCCTTTCTATTCCATTCGAACGAGACGAAGGAGCCTATGCCTATTACGGAAAAATGCTTCTCGATGGAAAAATCCCATACAAAGATTTCTATGAGCAAAAATTACCCGGCGTATTCTACTTTTTTGCATTCATTATAACCATATTTGGAAGTACCGTTGAAGGATTGCACACCGGATTCATTTTTGTAAATCTGATCTCCATTGTGTTCATCTATCTGGCTGTTAAGAATTTTTTCTCTGCTTATGCAGGTGTAATCTCAGCCGCAACCTTTGCCATTGTTTCATTAACACCTTATTTGAGTGGTTTTACCATTCAGTCAGAACACGGGGTGGCTTTATTCACGTGCATTGGTTTATACCTCTTCTCACTTACTCTGAGATCAGACAACAAACTGATCATGTTTGCTTTCGGTTTAAGCATGGGCATGGCCTTCATGACCAAAACAAGCGGGATCTTTGTTGCATTTGCAGGCGGACTTATCACTCTAATCGATGCATTTTTCAGAAAGAAAGGCTTCAAAACAATAATCCTTTCTGCTCTTATTTACACATCCGGCGTGGTATTGGTAGGTCTATTGTTCCTGATGCTGATGTTCTCCAAAGGTTCATACGACGATATGGTTTTCTGGGTATATGAACTCCCAAAATACTACGTGAACAAGATCCCATTCGAGCAAGGGCGCGAATACTTCAAGGCCATGTATCAGATGATCACCACGAATTATAAATTTTTCTGGTACCATGCTTTCTTAGCGTTACCTCTCTTCATTTTTAAATCCGTTGAATGGCGTCATAAACTTATTGCACTGGTGATCTTCTTCTTCTGTTTTATCACCATTGTACCCGGATATTATTTCTACGGACACTACTGGATACAGGTTATCCCGGGCTTAGCCTTCATTTCAGGACTTACCTACCATTTGATAACGAACACATTATCACAAACCTTCAAACTTAAGAGTCCTGCTATCCCGTATGCATACCTTGCTTTGTTTGCCATTTTGGTATTCAATCATTTGTCGTCTCAAAAATCGTATTACTATCACCCTAATTACGATCGTATATTAAAATCAGTATATGGCAATAACCCATTCCCTGAATCCATGGAAATTGCCAAGTTCTTAAATACAAAAATGAAGGCCGGCGATCAGGTAGCAATTGTTGGTTCTGAACCACAGATCTATATTTACACCAATTCAAAGGCACCAACACGTCACATCTTCTTTTCTACAATTGTTGCCAATTTGCCACAGCATAAGGACTGGCAAAAAGAATTCGTAAAAGATATTGAAACTGCAAAGCCAAAATACTTCGTGTTCTTTAATGTACCTATCTCATTATTGGTACAGCCAAACACAGATCAATATGTGTTCAATTGGTCAAATAAATATGTGACAGAAAATTACAAGGTAATTGGCGTAGCCGATATGCCTGACAACGCTGCTCCGAATTATGTGTGGGGAGATGCAGTGAATACCTACAAGATCATGGGGCCAAGTTACGCGCTTGTGTTCGAACGAAAATAAATTAAAATAGTTTAAACTAAAAAAGCATGATCAAATGATCATGCTTTTTTTGCTTCAATTTTATACTAAGAATAGATCTCTTTTTTTGCTGCCAGTAATGTGTTCTTGATCAGGGAAGCAATGGTCATGGGCCCTACACCACCAGGCACAGGGGTAATGTAAGAGCACTTCGGAGCAACTTCATCAAACTTTACATCTCCTACCAATTTATATCCGCTTGGTTTTGTATTGTCATCAACCCTGTTGATCCCAACATCTATAACAACCGCGCCATCCTTAATCATGTCTGCAGTTACAAAATTTGGTTTTCCTATGGCCGCAATAATGATATCAGCGTTTAAGGTGAACTCCTTTAAATTTTGTGTACGACTATGACAAAGTGTTACCGTGCAATTGGCAAGATTTGTGTTGCGAGCCATTAAAATACTCATTGGACTTCCCACAATATGACTACGTCCAATAACCACACAATGCTTGCCTTCGGTCTCAATTTTATATCGCTCTAGGAGCTGAACGATACCATAAGGAGTAGCACTTACATAGGTTGGTAAATTCAAAACCAAACGTCCCACATTTATCGGATGAAAGCCATCTACATCTTTGCTTGGCTTAATTGCTTCAATGATCTTTTGCTCAGAGATGTGCCTTGGTAAAGGCAACTGAACAATATATCCATCAATATCATCATCATTATTTAGCTCCTCTATCTTATTCAATAATTTTTGTTCTGATATATAAGCTTCAAATTTGATAAGAGTAGATTTAAAACCAACTTTTTCGCAGGTGCGTACTTTATTATTTACGTAGGATTGAGAGGCAGGATCATCACCCACAAGAATAGCTGCCAAATGTGGTTGCTTACCACCTTTTGCCAGTATTTTTTTTACTTCAGCTGAAATTTCTTCCTGAAGCTGTTGTGATATCTTTTTACCGTCTATTAATTCCATACCAAAATTTTAAGCCACTAATTTCACTAATTAACACTAAACTAAAGCATAACACGCTTAAACTTTATACTATCCTCACCGAAATTCACCAAAATACCTAGCTTACAATTTGAGATTGCCAAATAATTTAAAAGTTGCTTGTAATGAGAACTTATAATATTTTCTTGTGCTTTTATCTCAATTATAATTCGATCAAACACAATTAAATCACAAAAGTAAAAGTGCGGTAATACAATATCCTTGTATTTTATTTCAAACTTTTTTTCTCGTTCAAAAGGAATATTCTTTTTCTTTAATTCGTAACACAATGCATCCACATAAACAGCTTCTAAAAAACCTTTTCCTAAATTCTTGTGTACTTCAAAACAGCAGGCAATAAATGAATATACTTCATCTTTATAAATCAGATCATTATGATAAGGAATTACATCCTCATTAACTGCATATATGTGTTCTGTTACGCTCAAATTAGAGTTATTCGTGTAATTCGTGGCTTACCTTACGTCACATCTTTGGACCGCCACCCGGCATCTTAGGCATATTGCGCATCAATTTCATCATGGCATTCTTATCATTCATCATGCGCATCATTTTACGCGTCTCCTCAAATTGCTTCAATAATTTATTTACCTCAGTTACACCCTGACCACTCCCCTTTGCAATTCTTTGGCGACGTGATCCATTCAATATCTCAGGTTTTGATCGTTCTTCAGGTGTCATGGCGTTGATAATGGCCTCTATCCCTTTGAATGCATCGTCATTGATATCCATATCTTTTACAGCTTTTCCAACACCCGGTATCATGCCAACAAGATCCTTGATATTACCCATCTTTTTGATCTGCTGCAATTGAGCCATGAAATCGTTGAAATCAAATTTATTGCTGGCGATCTTCTTGGATAACTTGCGAGCTTCTTCTTCATTGAATTGTTCCTGAGCACGCTCTACCAAAGTAACAACATCACCCATACCTAAGATACGGTCGGCCATACGTTCAGGATAGAACACATCCAGAGCGTCCATCTTTTCGCCTGTACCAATGAATTTAATTGGCTTGTTTACCACACTCTTGATCGACAATGCAGCACCACCACGGGTATCGCCATCGAGTTTCGTAAGGATCACACCATCAAAATCAAGTCGGTCGTTAAAGGATTTTGCAGTATTCACTGCATCCTGACCGGTCATGCTATCCACTACAAATAAGATCTCATTTGGCTTCACTGCTTTTTTCAATTCAGCGATCTCAGTCATCATCGTTTCATCAACTGCCAAACGACCGGCAGTATCTATCAACACAACGCTATTCCCGTTCTCTTTGGCCTGCTTTATTGCAGCCTCAGCGATCTTAATAGGATTCTTTTCTTCTTTATTACTGTAAACATCAACGCCAATTTGCTCACCGAGAACATGCAACTGGTCAATCGCCGCCGGACGATACACGTCACAGGCAACCATTAATGGTTTCTTTCCTTTTTTGGTCTATAAATAATTAGCAAGTTTTCCGGTGAAAGTGGTCTTACCACTACCCTGCAATCCGCTCATGAGAATGATCGTAGGATTTCCACCAAGATAGATCTCTTCTTTGGTTCCTCCCATCAAGGTGGTCAACTCATCATGCGCGATCTTGATCATGAGTTGCCCTGGTTGCAAGGCCGTAAGAACATTCTGCCCCATTGCCTTTTCTTTCACTGTATCTGTGAATGTTTTCGCAACCTTATAGTTCACGTCGGCATCTAACAATGCCTTACGTACTTCTTTCAAAGTTTCGGCAACGTTAATTTCTGTGATCTTTCCCTGACCTTTTAAAACCTTAAAGGCTCTTTCTAACTTATCGCTTAAATTATCGAACATGGCAAAATATAATGGGTCTACAAAGATAAAAATAAGATCGGATTAATCAGATGAAAAAATAGATGTTACCTTTAAGGCATGGATAAGGCGCACCAAACATACATGCAACATGCACTTTCACTTGCAAAAAAAGGCATGGGAAATGTTTCGCCCAATCCCATGGTAGGCTGTGTGATTGTTCACAACAACACCATTGTTGCCGAAGGTTACCATCAAAAATTTGGCGAAGCACATGCAGAAGTAAATGCTGTAAATGCATTGCCTGCCGCAATTGCGCCTTCCGATTGCACTGTTTACGTAACACTTGAGCCATGCTCACATTTCGGTAAAACTCCTCCTTGTGCCGATCTGCTAGTGAAGAAAGGGTTTAAAACTGTTGTGATTTGTAGCACAGACCCTAATCCTTTG
>DAISHL010000120.1:0-6253 GCA_036822555.1 Bacteroidota bacterium
AAATGTTTGTTGTCTTTCATCAGGTTGATCCCTTCAGAAATGGTGATAAGTGGTTTGTTCAGGATCTGTTTCATTTTAGAATTGTCAGGCTGCCTTCTGGTCATATCTCCATCCTTTAATGGTGGTAAATAAATGAATTTTGAACTTGAGTTTGTTTGCTTGATGATGAGTTCCGCTAATTCTTTCACTGAGGTAAGTGCATCATTGCCAAGATTAATAACGTCATTGGTCACCAAGCCTTTTTCAAAGATCTCGTTGATCACATTGATATTATCATCAATATAGGTGAATGTGCGTGTTTGAGAGCCATCGCCATAAATGGTGATGTCTTGGTTCTTCAATGCAGAGGCCATGAATTTGGCAACCACAAAGTCGGTACTTTGTCCCGGACCATAGGTGTTAAAGAAGCGGAAGATGGTATATGGCAATTGATACTCCTGATAATAACTTCTAAAGAAACATTCGCCAAGGTTTTTCACAACTGCATAAGGCACGCGCGAATTCAGAGGTGTGCGGTGTTCGTTTTGCGGTAATTCCACAGGTTCTCCGTATACCTCGGATGAGGAGGAATAATAAACGTGCTTAACAGAAGAATTTTTTGAAAGATTAAGAATGTTCTTTATCCCATCAATATCGTTGAGCACACTTATTGGATTTTCCTGGGTACGTTGCACACCCACCACTGCGGCCAAATGAAAAACATAATCAAAATTAAAGGAGTAAAAAACCGGAGCTATTTCCTCTAGATTATTAACGTTGGCCTTAATGAATTTGAAATTTGCTGTTCCGGTGGCAGGTAATTTGTTAAGATCTCCTGTGCTTAGGTCGTCAATGACAACTACAAAGTTAAGAGGGTTTTGAAGCAATTTGGCCACCAGTGCACCACCAATGTTGCCGGCGCCACCAGTTATAAGGATCTTTTTAAGCGTGTTCATGTGCCAGTTTTAATAAACTCTTTTGCCAAATTTGAGGTGTGATCTTCTTTGAAAGTTGAACGCTGTGATCTGACATTTCCTGCAATTGGGCATCTGTTAAAGATACTATTTTTTTCAACGCGCCTTTAAGCGAATCTTTAGTGAGGTCCTTGATCAGAAAGCCATTCTTAGTATCCTCAAGAAAAGCTTCCGTTGCCCCAACAGAAGTGGTGCTTATCATGGGATATCCAGCACAGGCATATTCGTGCAGCACAACACCCCAGGGTTCAAACATACTTGGCAGAACAAACACACCGGTTTGTTGTATCACCGGTAAGAATTCGCTTGGTTGTATGAATCCAAGGTGTTTTATTTTTGGATGTTGTATGGGTGTGATCTCGCCCTTGCCAATACACCATAGTTCCCAGGGATTAGGGAATTCATTTTGAAGTTCAATGAAACTTTGCCATAGGAGGTCAATCCCTTTTTCAGGAACATATCTGCCAACAAATAAAAAGCGTCTCGGAAATTCGCGACGTTTAGTTGTATTTGTTTGTTCGTTGTAGGAAGTGTAGAGGTCTGTTTGACAACAGTAAACATTTGTTGCAATTTGGTTAGATCCGAACCCAAGCCGTTTGGCAAATTCAACTTGTTTTTGTCCGGGCACAAAGGCCGCTTTTATAAAGGGTTTTAGTGTTCTTTTAAAATAAAGGGCACCGAATTTTTGTCGCAATGAACCATTGTATTGGTTATCAAATCCTATCACTACATTTTTCAAACGAAGGGATCTAATGGCCTTAAGGTATGGTTTATAGATCCATCCGGAGAGATAAGTAAGGTCCGGATCGAACTGTTTGATCTTTTGAATGAGTTCGTCCTGACTCATGGATTCCCTTTCAGTGATCACAATATTCTTGTGTGTTTTACTGAAATCAAATGGTGCTACCGGATTCACTTTTTTCATGATCACCTGGATCTCGTATCCTTGCGAAGCCATGTATTCAAGGCAATTCAGAAAGTAGCTTGCCATTTCTTCGTATAAAACAAGGAACTTCATTCAGGTTATATTATGTTCACTTCACGTTCAAGTGTAACGCCAAATTTTTCTTTAACGGTTTGAAGTACATGGGTTGACAGATCAAATACTGCATTGCCACTGGCATTGTTTTTGTTCACGAGAACCAATGCTTGTTTTGCATGAACCCCGGCACCATTCATTTCCAAGCCTTTTAAACCACATTGTTCAATAAGCCAGCCGGCAGCCAGTTTGTAATTTCCATTCTCAAGTGGGTAGGCCACCAAATTCTCATGGGCCTGCTTAAGTTCTTCGAATTTTGCCTTTGCAACTTCCGGATTCTTAAAGAAACTTCCGGCATTGCCCATTACTTTCGGGTCAGGTAGTTTGCTTTGTCTTATGGCTATTACGGCATCAGATACATTTTTAATGTTTGGGTTTGTAATGCCCATTTTTGTCAATTCCTCGTTAATAGCGCCGTAGTGGGTACTTAATTTGTGAGTTTTCGATAATTTGAAGCTGACATCAACAATGATGTATTTGTCCTTCAGTTCGTGCTTGAATACACTTTCTCTGTAACCAAATTTACATTCGTCCTTTGAAAAATTTTTGATTTCACCGGTAGAAAGATCAATAGCTGTGAGGGATTCAAATACATCCTTGATCTCTACACCATAGGCGCCAATGTTTTGCATAGGGCTTGCTCCAACGCATCCGGGGATCAATGACAGATTCTCAAGCCCGCCATAATTCTTATCAATACAATAGAGAACAAACTCATGCCAAACCTCCCCTGCACCTGCCTTCACAATAACCGAATCAGAGCTTTCGTTCACTACCGATATGCCTTTGATGGCATTACGTATGATCAAGCCTTCGAAATCTTTTGTGAACAATACATTGCTTCCTCCTCCAAGAATAAGGCGTTTATTCTGTTGGAATACAGGTTGGCTCAATAGTTCTTTTAGGTCACTGATGGAAGATATTTCTGTAAAATATCTGCAACTTACATTCAGTCCAAAGGTGTTATAGGACCTAAGATTTTTGTTCTCTTCTAAGCGGATCATCAACCAAAATTATAAAATTAATACACGTTTAATTTTCTATCTTTACTGCAATATCAACAAAAAATTTGTTTACAACTCCGCATAAGAAGGTAGTGATAAGTGTTATCAATGATCTTGTTACAGATGTGCGCGTAAAAAAGACCTGCGATACATTTACACAATTGGGGTACGAGGTGTTTCTGATCGGGAGGGAGCTGAATGGTTCTTCACAGATCCCTAAGGAGTGGATATATGCAACCAGCAGAATGAAACTTGTGTTCACCAGTGGAGTGCCTTTTTATTTTTTCTTTCAAGTGCGCCTGTTCTTTAAATTGCTTTTCCTCAAATGTGATCTATTATTTTCGAATGATCTTGATACGCTGTTCCCCAATTATCTTGTGTCAAAGATCAAAGGAGTTCCATTGATCTATGATAGTCATGAACTTTTTTGTGAGGTCCCTGAACTACAGCATACAAAGCTCAAAAAGAAGATCTGGCAAACGCTAGAAGGGTGGATCGTTCCCAAATTATCATACGCCATCACGGTCAATCGCAGTATCTCAGACCATTTTAAAAAACTCTATGATACAGAATTTGTAGTACTTCGAAATATTCCACCTACAGCAGAGGTAAAGGCGGATCTATCACGTGCCCAGTTAGGTTTGCCCGAACATCAGAAGATCGTGATCATGCAAGGCGCGGGAATAAACATACAGCGAGGAGCAGAAGAATTGATTCAAGCCATGCAGTATTTGGATGATGTGTTGTTGTTGATCATTGGAAGTGGCGATGTATGGGATGATCTTAAAAAGATGGTCTCATCTCTCAAGCTTGAAGATAAAGTGAGAATGATCAGCAAGCTTCCAAAGCGCGAGCTTATGTCCTATACACGTGTGTGTGATCTTGGAATTAGTATTGACAAGGGAACAAATTTGAATTACCGATACAGTTTGCCTAATAAAGTTTTTGATTACATCCATTCTGAACTTCCTATTATGGCCTCACGCATGGAAGAGGTTGAGCAATTGATAAAAGAGTATGATCTGGGTGATTTTATAGACTCTCATGAGCCACGGCACATGGCGCAAAAAATGAAAGAAATGCTCTCCTCGAGCAAATACACCGTTTGGAAAGAGAATGCAGCCAGGGCAAAAAAAGTACTAACTTGGGAAGAAGAACAAAAAGTATTGATTAAATTAGTGGAATCTATTAGATTTTAAGATGGAATTTTCAGCGCAACAAATAGCGTCGTTATTAAATGGAACGGTTGATGGTGATGAGAACGTTACCGTCAATAACCTTTCAAAGATAGAAGAGGGTAAGCCTAAAACATTATCGTTCTTGGGTAATCAGAAATACGAGCCCTACATTTACACAACTGATGCAAGTATTGTTATTGTAAATAATACATTCAAGGCAGTAAAACCATTAAAGGATACCTGCACTCTGATCAGGGTGGAGAATGCCTATGAGAGTTTTGCAAAGTTATTAGAGATCTACAATCAATTCATGAACAATAAGGTTGGTGTAGAGCAGCCTTCATTTATCTCCGCTTCTTCGCATCAGGGCACCGGCTGCTATATCGGTGCTTTTGCATACATAGGTGATCACGTAACCCTTGGTAATAATGTAAAGATTTATCCGAATACTTTCATTGGAGATCATTGCACCATTGGTGATAATACCACAATTTTTGCAGGGGTAAAGATCTACACGGGAACAAAGATCGGTAAGGATTGTACCATACATGCCGGTGCCGTATTGGGCAGCGATGGTTTTGGATTTGCGCCTAACAGCGAAAATAATTATAGCAAGGTGCCTCAGATCGGTAATGTGATCCTTGAGGATAATGTTGAGATAGGTGCAAATACAGCTATTGACAGAGCTACACTTGGTTCTACGATCATAAGAAAAGGTGCAAAGCTTGATAACCTGATCCAAATTGCTCATAATGTGGAGATCGGTGAGAATACGGTGATTGCCGGACAAGCTGCAATAGCGGGCTCAACTAAGGTTGGAAGAAACTGCATGATCGGAGGGCAGGTTGGAATTGTTGGCCATATCAGAATTGCGGATGGTGTAAAGATCGCTGCACAAAGTGGGATAGGTCAGTCAATTGAAAAAGAGAACGAGGTGGTACAAGGCTCACCTGCGTTTGGAATTGGTGCCTACAGAAGAAGTTATGTTCTGTTCAGAAGTTTGCCTAAACTGAATGATAAATTGAATGAGTTGTCAAAAAAAATAGGCAAGTGATGAAGAAAGTGGATATACTGGCTATAGGAGCGCATCCTGACGACGTAGAATTATCGTGCAGTGGAACTTTACTGAAGCATATTGCCTTTGGTAAGAAAGTAGGTTTGCTTGATCTTACCTTAGGAGAATTGGGAACACGAGGCAACGCAGAGATCAGAACGAAGGAGGCTATGGCCTCTGCAAAGATACTAGGTGTTGAATTCCGTGTTCAGTTAGATCTAAAGGATGGATTTTTCACATCTGATGAGGCCAGTATGCGTTTGTTGATACAGCATATCCGCTCTTGTCAACCGGAGATTGTTATTGCCAATGCGATCAGTGACAGGCATCCGGACCATGGACGTGCTGCCAAATTTGTTGCCGATGCTTGTTTTTATGCCGGTCTGTCAAAAATTGAAACACACGTAAATGGCAGTTTACAACAATGTTGGAGACCCAAGGCAGTTTACCATTATATTCAGGATAATTTCATTGAACCCGATTTTGTTGTGGATGTCACTTCTTTTATTGATAAGAAACACGAAGCCATTATGGCTTTTTCCTCTCAATTCTACGACCCGAATTCAAAGGAACCTGAGACACCAATTTCATCAAAAGATTTCATGGAAAGTGTTGATTCTAAAATGCGTGTGTTCGGTAGGCAGATCGGTGTTAGTTTTGCTGAAGGATTTACAACCAACAGGTATGTTGGTGTAAACAACCTGTTCGATCTTGTTTAAGCGAAGTATTTCTTATTAATCCTGTATCCTTTTCCTTTTTGAGATTGAATGATCTTTTTTCCAAAGATCTGTCTGATGTTATAAATATGAACGTCAATGGTCCTTTTGTTTGCAATACTTTCATCCTTCCAGATCTCTAAAGCCAATTCCTTTTTCGAAAAGAATTTCTGATGATTGGTATAGAGCAGATTCAATAGTTTGAATTCCTTTCGTGGCAATTCAATTTCAAGTCCATTCTGCATCACAACATGTCGTTCTTCATCTATGTACATTAATGAAGTGCGAGGTGCAGGTTTTTGTTCAGAC
>DAISHL010000121.1:0-6206 GCA_036822555.1 Bacteroidota bacterium
AGGTGGCGGTTTCTTTCTTGGATCGGGCTTTAGCACTGGATCTTTTAGGAAAGGCAATTCTGTAGGATTCAATGTCATTCCATCAAAATAGATAATTAATTAAAAAGCCCTTAGAAATTCTAAGGGCTTTTTAATTAATGAAATTTGATTCGCTTGATTTGATCAATACTGTTCTTTATCATTTGGGAAATCCTTGCTCTTAACATCTACGATGTATTGTTTGAAAGCGTTGCCCATGCTTTCATACAAATTGAGATATCTGCGTAAAAAGCGAGGAGAGAACTCATGCGTCATTCCCAGCATATCATGTGTAACTAGCACTTGTCCGTCAACACCATTTCCTGCCCCTATTCCAATAACAGGAATACTTAGTTTCTTGGCCACTTTTTCTGCCAATGCTGCAGGAATTTTTTCTAATACAAGAGCAAAACATCCGTATTGTTCCAATAGAAACGCATCTTCCATCAATCTCTCTGCTTCTTCTTCTTCCTTAGCTCTTACAGTATATGTTCCGAATTTATAAATGCTTTGCGGTGTTAAACCTAAATGCCCCATCACAGGAATACCTGCTGTCAAGATCCTTTCAATGGATTCCTTTATTTCGCGACCACCTTCAAGCTTTACGCTATGTGCCCCACTCTCTTTCATAATGCGTATAGCAGAGTTCAAAGCTTCCTTTGAATTTGCCTGATAAGAACCAAAAGGAAGATCAACAACAACCAAGGCTCTTTTGATAGCACGGATAACACTGCTCGCATGATAGATCATCTGATCAAGAGTTATAGGAAGTGTTGTCTCATGCCCGGCCATTACATTGCTGGCGCTGTCGCCAACCAAAATCACATCAATACCCGAGTGGTCAATTATTTTTGCCATGGTATAATCGTAGGCCGTAAGCATGGCAATTTTCTCACCCTTCTGCTTCATTTCCTGAAGAGAATGCGTTGTGATCTTTTTATATTCTTTATGAACAGACATGGTGTTGTTTTGAAGAATAAAATTACACAAAAAAGCCGAGTGCCATGGTATTTGTAATGATCATAAATAAAAAAGCCGCCTTGCAGGGCGGCTTTGTATGGAATAATGATCTAATTAATATGTTGAGAAACCTTGCTTATCAGTTACCTTGTTCTCGATCAGCAGACCTACACAAGCTGCATCGGTTGCTTTGTGCTTGTCTTTTTCAGTTGCACCTTGAGGTACAACAACTTCGATCACAAGCTGACGTGTGCTCACGCTTTGGAACTCGAATACCTGAGTATTTTCTGCACTGGCATTATCAAACAACAATTCATTTGTACGACCGTCAAAGATCTTGTAATTAACCTTATCACCTAGCACTGTTTCACAGCACACAGAGATGCGGTAATCCATTCCTTTGTAAATCACACAACGCAATTTACTAACCATTCCCTGATTGAACAGACCACTTTTGCTTTGTGCATTGTAGGTCCATTTTTCTCCGGTTTTTTCACGCACGCAATATTTCTTATGAAAGTTACCGCATACACCAGCTTGAGAGTAAACTGTTAAACTGAAACAAGCTGCTAATAGAGTTAAAAAAATCGATTTCATGATATATTGCATTATTTAGTTAATGTATATGAATTTCTGATCGTTTTGATCTTTTCTACAATGGCTTTGTATGCTTCTTCAGACATCACCAATTGCTTACCACCACCGATCACAGTGCTCTTAGTTCCTTTTGTGCCTTTAGCATCTGCGTTCACATCTTTTTCTGAGATCTTATTGAACTCGGCCAACAATCCTTCAAAATCAGCTTTAACAGCAGCTACATTTGGATCTGCCTCATGCTTCTTCAAAAATTCAACCAAGTTCTCCAAGGTGTATTTTTGATCAGCTAAACGCTCGATCACAGGACTGTTTGCTTCGTACTTAGATAACTGAGTAGCAATGAACAAACTTTCGATCCATCCACCTGCAACAACAAGAGCTAAGGTTGGACCTTGTTTGCTATCTTCCAATGCATCAAATGACGAGAAATAAACATCATTAGTGATCACTGCCAATGAATCTGGTTTACCAACGTTGCTTTCCAATCGTTTTAGGATCTCAGGCTTGATTGCCGTAGCAACACCAATTTGATCGCCAAGAACTTTTACAGATTTGAAATATTTCAAAGCTTCAGAACCAATTTCAAAAATACTGCAGTAACTTAAATCACAACTGTAAATACCAAAATTCAATGCTTTTGATTTTGCGTCGTTGTAATTCTTTTGATTATCGGTAGAATTTAAGAATGAAGTATTCTTTGATTTGCCACCAACCATTTTAATAAAGGTCAGCATTTCTCCAGGTGAAGGAACCTGAAAGAATGTTTCTGAAACAGGAGTATTTACAGGTGTTTCAACCTTTGCTGTATCAACTGCCTCAACATCTTCAGACTTTTCTTCTTTATCACCACAAGAGGTGAAAGCAAGACCTGTTAATGCAATTGCAACTAAATAATTGATCTTTTTCATTATTACTTGTTTTATGATTGTTTTATGATTGGTTTATGATTCCTTTATTAATTTGTTTACTAACGCAGCAGCTTCATGGAACTCAATAGCTGAATACACTTTTAATCCGCTGTCATCGATCAATTTCTTTGCAGCCTCAGCATTTGTACCTTGCAAGCGAACAATGATAGGAACGTTGATATTTCCCATATTCTTATATGCATCTACAACACCTTGAGCAACACGATCGCAACGAACAATACCTCCGAAGATATTCACAAGTATAGCTTTCACTTTTTTATCCTTAAGAATGATCTTAAATGCTTTTTCAACACGCTCAGCATTGGCAGTACCACCTACATCAAGGAAGTTAGCTGGCTCACCACCGCTTAGTTTAATGATGTCCATAGTGGCCATTGCTAAACCGGCACCATTTACCATACAACCAACGTTACCATCCAATTGTACATAATTCAGTTCTGCTTCGCGAGCTTCAACGTCTGTTGGGTTCTCTTCTGAAATGTCGCGCATTGCAGCGTAATCAGGATGACGGAACAATCCATTGTCATCAAAAGTTACTTTACTGTCAACAGCAATGATCTTGTCATCACTGGTCTTTAATACCGGGTTGATCTCGAATAATGAGGCATCGATACTATCATAAGCCTTATAAAGTGCTGTAACGAACTTCACCATTTCCTTAAAGGCATTACCGCTCTATCCCAAATTGAAAGCGAT
Source organism: Bacteroidota bacterium (assembly GCA_036822555.1). Classification (GTDB taxonomy): domain Bacteria; phylum Bacteroidota; class Bacteroidia; order B-17B0; family Aurantibacillaceae; genus Aurantibacillus. Next base: position 3,201 of record DAISHL010000121.1, read on the forward strand.
CTTTCTTGCCTGAAAAGCCTGTAAACCAACACGTGGATCGATCTCTTCCTTCCAGATCTTCTCCGGAGTTGTTTCTGCCACATGTTCAATGTCCATTCCACCTTCAGTACTATACACAATAGTATTTCTTCCTTTAGCACGATCAAGAAGAACACTCATGTAAAACTCCTTCGTAGGATTAGCGCCCGGATAGTATACATCCTGAGCGATCAATACTTTATGAACTTTTTTACCCTCAGCACTGGTTTGGGGAGTGATCAACTGCATCCCAATGATCTGAGAAGCTTTTTCCTTCACTTCATCCAAATTCTTGGCAAGTTTCACCCCGCCGCCTTTACCACGTCCACCAGCATGGATCTGAGCTTTTACAACAACCCAATCGCTGTTATACTTGGCTTTCATTTCTTTCGCAGCCTCAACCGCTTGTTCAGGTGTTTCTGCCACAATTCCTTCCTGAATGGCAACACCAAAGCTCTTTAAAATGCTTTTTCCTTGATATTCGTGTATGTTCATAAGTCTAGTTAATACAGCTTCAAATATAACATTTTTTGTTTGAAAACGTTAATTTTATCAAAAATAGGAAAAATGTGGTAAAACCGAGGTTTTTTGCCTGTTTTTTGCATTATATGGGTATGCGTTTTGTGTTAATTTTTGTTGCCATTTTTGGGGTTCTTTTCTCCAATGCACAGCTTAGTTTCACTCCCGAAAATGTGGTTCTGGGTGATGTAAGTGAAGCCTATGAGATCAGAGCAGACATTATCGTGTCTAACACTGGTGTTGGTAAGGTGTTTCTGTTAAAGGCAGATTGTGATAAAGGCGTAAAAGTATATACTTCCAAAAAAACGCTTTTACCAAACGATACAGCGTTACTAGTGATCTCCTTTATTCCTGAGCACCCCGGAAAATTCGAACGCACCATCAACTTATTTACCAGCGGAAGCAACTCTGCCAAAAAACTGAGCATTTCAGGGAACCTGAAACATCTCATTGCTGATAATAAACATGCATGCTATTATTTTGGGAAGCCAAAAAACACACAGCCTGTTAAAGACGGACCAATGATTGTTACAAATACTCCAACCAAACGTGATGTGAGCAATAAGATCCCGGACAGGCCAAGTGAGCCCATCGTGAGCAAGGACACCAGTGTTACAAAAGTGAAGGAAGTGGAGGTCAATCAGTCAGACTCAGCTGAACTTCCTATCCTATTATACAAACCAAACAACATTTTATTTCTTGTTGATGTCAGCAATTCCATGAAGGATTCTTTGAAATTGCCTCTTATGAAACAAGCACTGCATACACTCATTGATGCCGTAAGGGATATAGACAGAATGACCTTTGTTACCTACGCGGACAGCATCAAGATCATCAAGGAGAATATTTCTGGCGATCGTAAGAAAGAATTACACGAGGCTGTGGATGGTCTCAAAGCCAAGGGACTAACCAAGGGCAGACAGGCCATACTTAAGAGTACAGATATTGTTCTCAGAAATTATATCGATGGTGGGAACAATCAGATCATCATGGCTACCGATGGCAAATTCAACTTCTACAGCGAGGATGAAAAACAATTTTATGCTAAACAAAAGAACAAACCGCTTGTTTAAATCACGGTTGGATTCGGAAACGACAAAGAAGCCATCAGAACATTAAGGTCAATTTCAGAAAAAGGTAACGGTAGTTTCATTCACATCAAAAAAAGAACAAATTGCAGTGAACTATTAATGGATGAGATCAAGCTAAGAAGTAAACGATAAATTTATGCGAACAATTTTATATGCAGGTATACTCACGCTCTGGTTCAGTCATGTAAGCTGTCAGAATGCAACTCAATCAACCAAACAACCTAAAAAGACCATGGAAACAACGTATAAAAAAACTGATGAAGAGTGGAAGAAGCAATTAAGTCCTGATCAATACTATGTATTGCGTGAAAAGGGAACAGAACGTCCTTTCACAGGCAAATACAATCTTCATTTTGAAAAAGGCGTTTACACATGTGGCGGTTGCGGTGCAGAATTATTTACCAGTGATCAGAAATTTGACAGCCATTGCGGCTGGCCAAGTTTTGACAGCGAGATAGGAAATGGCGACCGCATAAAGAAGATCAAGGATTTCTCACATGGAATGATACGTACAGAAATTGTGTGCGCCAAATGTGACGGCCATCTTGGCCATGTATTTGATGACGGACCAACCTCAACCGGTTTGCGTTATTGTGTGAATAGTTTGAGCCTCGATTTCAAAAGCGATTCAAGCTCTACCAAATGATCAACGATTCTTTACCTGGATCGTATCAAAGAAAGCATACTTCAATTTGATGATGCGTATGCTCTTGTTCGGATGATCACGTATAACAATGGAATTCACAAGTTTTGATTTGTGATCATTCACATAACTTGCTTCTGTTAACAGGACATTATTCTTATAATACTTAGCAGTGAGCAACCACCCCTGCTCATCATATTCATAGTTGTATTTGTATTCAATGGTTGTAGATGCATTTGTTCTGAAGGTTGCAGATGTAAGCTGTTTCTTCTCATTGTAATCAAATAACTGATTCTGCTGGATCCAAGAGGCAGAGACATAATTCTCATTGATCTCCCTTATCAAACTATCCTTGCTTAAATACACCTGTTCTTTATAGGGTCTGTTCTCATTATTGTAATAGATCAACTTTGACTGCTGAGGAGAATAATTGATCCACTTCATGCTATCAGTGCTCATGAGTACCTGATTACCCAGAATAAAATCAGTTCGGTTCTCATTCGCATTCGTCTCTTTATAACGGCACTCTTTTATAAGTTGGTTCAATGAATCATAAGAATAGAATCTAGACTCATAATACCCATTGCCATCATTGTAACGCTTCATTAACAACTTGCCAAATCCGGTGTACACAAAAGTAGAACCAATAGTATCGTAAACATATTGATTAAAGGTCTCTGTATGAGCACACCTCACCTTTCTCTTACCTTTGTAAATCGCTCGAACAGTAACTTG
>DAISHL010000122.1:0-6187 GCA_036822555.1 Bacteroidota bacterium
CAGACAATATGAACAATTTCTCACCCGCCTGTGATGCTATTCTTAACGGCGAAAAATTCAACAAATTAGGAGAGTTCATCCAGTATTGTAAGGATGATAAAAAAGTGATCCTGGGAAGTTTCATTTTGTCGATCCTGTATAATATCGTTGGGCTGTATTTTGCGGTGCAAGGGGATCTTTCACCGGTCATTGCCGCCATTCTTATGCCTATCAGTTCCATTAGTATCGTATTGTTCACAAGCATCAGTGCCTGGGCCTACTCTTTAAAACTAAATAAGACAAACACAAAAACCTGATAAATGTCATGTTTTAACTTGATGTTTATCAAAAATCCTAAAAGCAATCAGAAATACTTTTACACCATAAAATATATGAGCGCAATTTTCATTCTCATAGGAGCAAGTTTGATCGTAGCCATCGGCTTTTTACTTGCCTTCATTTGGTCGGTTAAGAACGGACAATACGAAGATGATTACACACCGTCTGTACGCATGTTATTCGACAACAGCTATCAAAAAAAATCAACCGAAAATAAAACAACAAACAACAATTAACTATGGAACTACAAAAATTTCAGTACGACAACAAAATAGTGAAGATGTTTGCCTATGCAACCATTCTTTGGAGTTTAGTGGGTATGCTGGCGGGGCTGGTTGCTGCACTACAACTCGTTTGGCCAATGTTCAATTTTGAACTGCCTTACACAACTTTCGGACGTGTTCGTCCAATTCACACGAATGCCATCATTTTCGCCTTTGTTGGAAATGGAATATTTATGGGTGTATATTACTCCCTGCAGCGTTTACTTAAAGCCAGAATGTTCAGTGATCTGCTAAGCAAGATCCATTTCTGGGGCTGGCAGTTGATCATTGTTCTTGCTGCATTCTCACTGGTTATGGGATACACAACCGGTAAGGAATATGCTGAATTAGAATGGCCAATTGACATTTTGATCACTCTTGTATGGGTTGTGTTTGGCTGGAACATGTTCGGCACGATCATCCGCCGCAGAGAGAGACACCTGTATGTGGCCATTTGGTTCTACATTGCAACATTGGTTACGGTTGCCATGTTGCATATCGTTAACTCAATTGAGATCCCTGTTTCATTCTGGAAATCTTACTCGTGGTATGCGGGTGTACAGGATGCCTTAGTACAATGGTGGTATGGCCATAACGCTGTGGCATTCTTCTTGACCACTCCATATCTGGGATTAATGTATTACTTTCTTCCAAAGATCGCTCAACGTCCGGTGTATTCATACCGACTATCCATCATTCACTTCTGGGCGCTGATCTTTATCTATATCTGGGCTGGTCCACACCACTTGTTATATACTTCTACTCCTGACTGGGCACAATCACTTGGGGTGGTATTCTCTGTTATGTTGATCGCTCCAAGCTGGGGTGGTATGATCAATGGTTTGCTCACATTGCGTGGAGCATGGGACAGGGTTCGTGACAATGTAGGATTGAAATTCTTGGTTGTGGCCGTTACAGCTTATGGTAAGGCTACTTTCGAAGGTCCAATGTTATCATTGAAGAATGTAAATGCCATCAGTCACTTTACAGATTGGACCATTGCACACGTACACGTTGGTGCCTTAGGATGGAACGGTTTCTTAACCTTCGGTATCTTGTATTGGTTGATCCCTCGTTTATTCCAAACAAAACTATATTCTGAAAAACTAGCCAATCAACATTTCTGGATCGGAACACTAGGTATTGTGGTGTACGCTGTTCCTATGTATTGGGCAGGTTTCATGCAAAGTTCAATGTGGAAAGATTTCACTCCGGAAGGCCAATTGAAATGGCAGTTCCTTGATACTGTTACAAAAATGCAACCGTTCTATATTGCCCGTGCCGTTGGCGGAACCTTGTTCTTGATCGGTGCCATCATGATGACCTATAACTTGATAAAGACCATTAAAGCCGGAAACTTCCTGGAGATCGAAGAAGACCAGGCTCCAGCTTTAACAGGAGAATATCATGCACATTCAAAAGACCACTGGCACCGTTGGATCGAGCGTAAGCCTGTTCAAATGATGGTAGTGAGTTTAGTGGTGGTAGCAATTGGTGGTATCATTGAGTTTGTTCCTACATTCCTTGTAAAATCGAATATTCCTACCATTGCAAGTGTTAAACCATATACACCACTTGAATTGCAGGGCCGTGATATCTATATCCGCGAAGGTTGTTACGTGTGTCACTCACAAATGGTTCGTCCGTTCAGAAGTGAGACCGCACGTTATGGTGAGTATTCTAAAGCAGGTGAGTTCGTGTATGACCATCCTTTCCAATGGGGTAGTAAACGTACCGGTCCGGATCTCGCTCGTTTAGGCGGTAAATATCCAGACAGCTGGCACTATAACCACATGCTTGATCCGGGATCAATGGCTCCGGGTTCTATCATGCCATCTTATCCATGGTTATTGGAAGATCAGTTGGATGCGAACAACACCGTTTCAAAGATCAAAGCAATGCAACGTTTGGGTGTTCCTTATCCTGAAGGTTATGAGAATCAAGCCGTAAAAGATATGGAAGCACAAGCCAATCAGATCACAGAAAACCTGAAGAAGGATGGTATCACTACCAAATCTGACCGTGAGATCGTTGCGCTTATTGCCTACCTCCAACGCTTGGGTAAAGACATTAAAACAGAAAATTTAAAAGCAGAAAACACTAAAAAATAATCGTTATGAAATTCATTAATTATTTAGAAAGTATAACTGGTGTGGGCATTTACCCATTGACCTCTTTATTAGTGTTTGTGATATTCTTCGCTTTGGTAACCCTGTATGTTATTAAAGGCAACAAACAATATTTTGAAAAACTCAGCAATATTCCAGTAGAAGAAAACAATTAAAAAAAGCGTTATGAACAAAGTAAACAAAATCAAAGCTACGGCCCTTGCCCTCGCGTTACCGTTCATCGGTCTATGCCAGGAAGCAGGAGCGTCAAATAATACCTATTTCTCAAATGCTTTATTTAATACGCTTTTGGGGATCATCATTCTTTTACTTATCATTATTGTGGCCTTCAGCAATGTTGTAAAGAATGTTGCCGACAGCGACTTTTTTGATAAGCGCATCAAAGACGAAAATTCAAATTCAGGAAGAACCTTAGGTACACTGTTATTCGTGTTAATGAGTCTTTCTGCTTTTTCTCAAACCTCACCTGCAAAAGATGACAGAATTGGCGGGCTCGATCAGTTCACATTCTATTTTATGCTGATCATTGTTTTTGCTGAATTGCTGGTATTAGGATTACTGATCTTCCAATTCAAGTTCTTATTGAAAACAAAGACCAAAGTAGTTTCTGCAGTTGCTGTTGAAAGAGAGGACACATTGATGAAGAGCTTGACCGATGCCGTTCCAGTTGAGCAAGAAGCATCGATCTTACTTGATCATGATTATGATGGCATCAAGGAACTCGATAACAACCTTCCGCCTTGGTGGAAATATGGATTCTATGTAACCATCATTTTTGCAGTTGTTTATTTATTTAACTTCCATATCAGTGGTACAAGCGACCTTCAGGATGCTGAGTATGAGAAGGAAATGGCAAAAGCTAAATTAGAGATCGAGGAGTTCATGAAAACATTAGCAAACAAGGTTGATGAGAACACCGTTACATACCTTAAAGATGCCAAAGATCTTGCTGCAGGCAAGGATGCATTTGTGGCTTCATGTGCGGCATGCCATGGCAGAGCCGGTGAAGGTGGAGTTGGTCCGAACCTAACTGATGATTATTGGATGCATGGTGGAAGTATTCAGGATGTGTTCAAATCTGTTAAATACGGATGGCCTGAAAAAGGTATGAAATCTTGGAAAGAAGATCTTTCACCTATGCAGATTGCTCAGGTGACATCTTTCATCTTGTCATTAAAAGGCACAAATCCTCCAAATGCAAAAGCACCTCAAGGCGACCTGTATTCAGAGCAAGGCACTGTAACTAATGATACAACAATGGTTAAGTCAGATTCTTTAAATTTGGTGAGCCCCGCAGATACTATAAAAAAGGCTTCCGCTAAATAATGGACACTGATAAAAATACTTCACACTCAAACGGATCTCATTCAGAAGAAGCATTCAGGGATAGTATTGCAACTATCGATAAAGAAGGGAAACGTTCCTGGATCTATCCCACAAAACCAGCAGGTAAGTACTATAACTGGCGTTCATACGTGAGTTATGCTTACCTGTTGGTATTTATGATCATCCCTTTCATTAAGATTGACGGGGAACCTCTCTTTCTTTTTAACGTTCCTGAAAAGAAATTCATTCTGTTCGGTGCGATCTTCTGGCCTCAGGATTTCTTCATTTTCATGCTTGGCATGCTCATTTTTATTGTGTTCATTGCCTTGTTTACAGTGGTGTTCGGCAGACTATTCTGCGGTTGGGCTTGTCCACAAACGGTTCTTATGGAAATGGTATTCCGAAAGATCGAGTATTGGATAGAGGGGGATGCCAATCACCAAAGAGCATTGAAGAATGCGCCTTGGAATGCAGACAAGATCAAGAAGCGCTCCCTCAAATTCATTTTGTTCTTTGGCCTTTCGTTTATTGTGGCAAATTTCTTGTTGAGCTATATCATTGGCATGGACAAGATCCTGGACATCATCACTGAACCTGTGAGTCAGCATCTGGGTGGATTCATTGGTATTCTGATTTTCTCTACCATTTTCTTCTTCCTGTTCTGGTGGTTCCGTGAGCAGGCTTGCCTTATCGTTTGTCCTTACGGGCGTTTACAGGGTGTATTGCTCGACAAGAACTCTGTTGTAGTGGCCTATGACTATGTACGCGGTGAGGAAAGACATAAATTCAAAAAGAACGAAGTAAGAACTGGGGGCGATTGTATTGATTGCGGCCTGTGTGTTAAAGTTTGTCCAACCGGTATTGATATCAGAAATGGTACACAGCTCGAATGTGTGAATTGTACAGCGTGTATAGATGTGTGTGACCACATGATGGAAAGTGTTGGGCTTGAAAAAGGTTTGATACGATACGATTCTGAGAATGGTATAAAGAATAAAGTGAAACTTGCCTTCACCAATCGAATGAAAGCATACACTGTTGTTCTTCTTGTGCTGATTGGTGTAGAAGTTACCCTTCTGGTAACACGTTCGGATTATGACGCAACGATCTTAAGGGCTAAAGGAATGCTTTATCAGGAACAACCCGACAATCAGATCAGCAACCTTTATACCATTAAACTTGTCAATAAAACCAGGCACGATATGCCAGTGGAGCTTAAGGTAGAGAACTTTCCGTCTCAGGTCAAGCTGGTAGGAAAAGAAATAGTTCTGAAAGCCGAAGGCATTACGGAAAGTACCTTCTTTATTTATCTTGATAAAAAGAATGTGATCTCAAGGAAGACAAAATTGAAGATCGGTGTTTATTCCAACGGTAAAAAAATAAAAACAGTAAAAACAAATTTCCTCGGACCAATCAGTTAAATTAAAAACAAAATCCTATGAATTTCGGAGTTAAAATAACAATCTTATACCTCGGCTTTGTTGGCCTCATCTTAACCTTGGTATTCATGTCATATGGTCACAAAGTTGAACTTGTGAGTAAAGACTATTATGCACAGGAATTAAAGTATCAGGACAAGATAGATGCGATGAATAATGCCAATTCGTTAAATACAAGTATTGACCACAGAGTTGAAGGAAAGAACATCACACTTACCATCAATCCTATACTTGTGACCAATGATTTCTCCGGAACCGTTAATTTTTTCAGGCCTTCAGATTCTTCATTGGATGTGAACATGGCCATGAACTTCAACAATAACACACAGGTGATACCTACTGATAAACTAAAGCATGGCAGCTATAAAATGCAACTCACCTGGAAATCCGGCGGCAAGAACTATTTCAAGGAAGAAGTGATCTTCATAGAATGATACAGATCCTCATACCCGCAATGACTCTTGGCTTGCTTGGAAGTTTTCATTGTATTGGTATGTGCGGACCATTTGCCTTATCACTTCCTATTATCTCAGGAAGCTTATTCCACAAATTAAATCATCTTGTTCTTTACAATTTTGGAAGAACGATAACCTATGCAATGATCGGCTTGATCTTTGGTTCAATAGGTCAGACCTTTGTTTGGTTTGGTTTTCAGCATATACTTTCCGTGATCATCGGTGTTCTTATATTGTTCTCCGTGTTCTTCTCATCA
>DAISHL010000123.1:0-6187 GCA_036822555.1 Bacteroidota bacterium
AACTTGCCTTTACAAGAATGATCAGGAACAAAAACAACCAGCTGAAACATACAAGCACCATCAAAGAAACCGTAACATCAATAAATCGTTTTACCGCAATTTGCCAATCAGGGATCTCGGTATGCTTGATCTCGATCAATGGTGTACCTAAGATCGTATTCATCTTTACGTGACCACTTAAAATATCATACATATCCGGTATGATCTTAATGATCACACCCAGGTCAGAAAGATCATTTACCATTTGTTTCAGGTAGTCATGTTCAGAACTCTCAAGCGCAATGATCACTTCCTTCACTTTATGATCCTTGATGATCCTGTTGATCTCTTTATATTCACCTAAATGCGGCAGTGTTTCCTTTAAGATATGCGAATAGCCATTCTTTCCCTCAACGTGCACAAAACCAACAAAATCATTGCCTATACCATGCTTCATGGTGTTGATCTCCTTATAGATCTTCAAGGCATTTTCATAGCTGCCAATGATCACTGTCTCGAACCCGAACTTTTTAGAATGGATCTGATAATTGGTGTAACTTGATAATAAGAACCTGCAGAAAGCTGTAAAACTGAAATGGAATAAGAACAACATTCCATAGAGTTTATAATAGAACTTGTAATTGGCCACATAGTCATCAAGGATCAATACGAAGAATAACACAGTTACACCAAGCAATGAAACCAAAAAAACCTGCACAAATTCATTGATACGCGATTTTCGAAGCACGTTGTTATAGGAGCCCATTAGGTAATAAACGAGTACCCAGGCCAATGGAATTAAAAAAATGGTCAAGTAAAAGGTATTATCTACAACCGGGATATCATTCTGTCCGAATTTAAGCGCATCCACATTTTGTTTGCGGTAACTGTAAAAACAAAGCCAGGCCAATGCTGCAGATACATAATCCAACAAAACATATAAGAATGTACGGAAGGCCTTATTCATTACAGATACACCAGTTTGATATTATCAAGAAAGACACTTTGAGATTGAGCTGAATTATCTCTCTTAACTCTGAACGCTATTTTTTTAAAGGAGGTAGAAGGATCGGCATTAACCGCATTCGAAAGTTGTACGTAGATATGATTCCAGTTGTCTTTGGCATTTACAGTTAACACTTCAGTAAAGGCACCATTGCTGATAACGCCCACAACAAAGGATGAATTGCATTTGTAATCGAGCTCAAGGTATAAATTCCCTGAACTGCCACCCATGGGTAAACTATAGGTAGTTGCTGTTTCCAACTGTGCAGTTAAGGCATTTCCACTTAATCCGAATTCAATGGACTTATTGCCTTCAAACACATTTCCATTATTGGTGTGGATCTTATAGGTCGTATCTGAAATGGAGGAACGAACCAGGCTAAATCCGGGCAATTCAAAATTCTCTACCCAAACAAACTTAACGCTATTCCTGTATTTGAAGGTGAAATTTCGTTCGATGTTGGTACCATTAGCGGCCATGGTATCTATTTTCAGTGGCTCATACAACAACCAGTTCATTCGTGTTTCAGAAATACCGTTGTTCATGATCCCTGCAAACACATCGATCACGGCTTTACCGTTTTCTACCATCACCGGCATGCGTGAACCTACAGGATAAGCTCCTCTGAAATTCCCATTGGTATATAACCACAGTTCTGTGATCTTGTGACTGCCATAGCCCTGCCCCGCACCGGTTGCAATTTTAATATCCTTGGCGGTTATAAAGAAGGCCTCTTCGGCCGGTTCAAACTTTTTTTTGCATGACAAGGTTGACAATACCAGAAGAACAATTGCTATGTAGAGAGGCATGCGGTGCATAGAGGCATTAAAGTTTGCGCGAATTAATACTTTATGATCTCTTCAATTTCTTCAGCTACTTCTAACGACTTAATAGCGTCTGTTGCCGAATTTATTGTTTTTTTATCGCTGTTAATGCTATTGTAGAACGACAGTAACTCTTCCTTTATTGCATTTGTTGGTAAAATTATAGGGTGTTCAAAGATCACTTCTTTTTTGGGCGCGTACTTTCCTGTATCAATGATCAGATTCTTTGAATTTACACCTGCATTCTGGATTTTAACAACTTCGGTGATCTTGTCTAACAAATTGATCGATACAAAGGTATCTTGATTAAATACCCTGAATTTTCGAATGTTCTTAAACGCCATGCGATTAGCTGTAAGATTGGCCACACAACCGTTCTCGAATTCAATGCGGCAATTCACAATGTCGGCAGAATGACTTACCAGTTTGGAACCAACGGCATGGATCTTTTTAATGTTATATGGAACAATACTTAACAACAGATCGATATCATGCAGCATCAGATCCAGAACCACTGACACATCGGTACCACGGGGATTATACTGCGCCAACCGGTGTACCTCAATGAACCTTGGATTATTGAAATAAGGTTTGGCCGCTATAAATGCCGGATTGAAACGCTCTACATGACCAACTTGCAAACAAACATTGGCTTCATTCACCAGATTTTGCAGAAGCTTGGCCTCCTTTAACGTAGCAGTTAATGGCTTTTCAATGAACACATGCTTACCGGCAATGATGGCTTGTCTGGCAATATCAAAATGTGTATTGCTTGGTGTTACAATATCAATGGCATCGCTATGCTCAATTGCTTCGTACAAAGAGCTGAAGGACTTCACATTGTAATGCTCAGCCAATTGTTTGCTTAGGTTCTGGTCTATGTCATATACACCTACCAGCCTCCAGTCCGTATTTTCAAATAAAAGTTTTTAATGAATTTTGCCAAGGTACCCTAAACCTATAAGTGCTATTTTATTCTGCATCAGTAAAGCCTAAATAGTAGCTGTTTAAGGCCACAATTATAAAACAATATATGTTAGTAAACATACAAAAATATCAAATTATAACTACTTAATAAACCTAGTTTTGTAAAAAGCGGATTTTTGTGTTTTATCAGGTAAGTAAGGAAGATGAATACCTTTTTCAGGGCAAGCGACGAAGGCTTGTAGACCAGTTAAAGGACAAGGGGATCAGTGATGAGAAAGTGGTGAATGCCATTGGCAGAATTCCGCGTCACTTATTCTTTGACACCACCACTGCCCGACCTGCATTATTGGACCATGCATACAGCGACAAAGCCCTTCCTATTGGCGCAGGACAAACGATCTCACATCCATACACAGTTGCCTTTCAAACTGAGAAACTGGAGCTTTTACCGGGAGAAAAAGTGCTAGAAATAGGCACCGGTTGTGGCTATCAAACATCTGTATTGCTTGAAATGGGCGCAAAAGTATACAGCATAGAACGACAAAAATCCTTATTCGAGAAAACGAAACAATTTTTACCCTATATAGGATACAAAACTGCAAAACTCATATTTGGTGACGGCTACAAAGGCCTTCCACAATTTGCTCCATTTGATAAGATCATTGTTACTGCAGGGGCTCCTTACATCCCAAATGACCTGTTGATCCAATTAAAAGTTGGAGGCATCATGGTGATCCCAATAGGCGATGGTGAAAATCAGGAGATGAACATCCTTAAAAAAGTTAGCGCTACCAGCTTTGAGAAACAGGTCATCGGACAGTTCAAATTTGTACCCTTGCTTCAAAACAAGACCGCCAGCTAAGTGCTTTGTTCACAACTTGTTCATTACTAAAAGCTAGCAATCTGATAATAGGCCGATTTTGCTCTTTTTTAACGTATTTTGTTTAGGAACGGCACAACAATTCACTCAATTTTGTGTTATAACATACAAACGAGAATACCATGAAAGCAACACTCAAAAGAAACGAAAAAAAAGGTAGTACCTACCTTGTGAAGCTAAAGATTGATGCACGCACAACCATTTTGGTTAGAACCCCTGAAAGCCTTAAGAACTGGAAGGCCAAGTACCCAAATGCCGTTGAAATAATTTAAGTACTACTTTAAATTAAAGTACTCTGTTGCCATCTTAGCAATTTCATTACCGTAGGCCAAACTCGCCGTTGCCGCAGGACTTGGACTATTTATCACGTGCATGGCATTTCCATGCTTTTCAATTTTAAAATCATCCAGCATTTCACCATCAGGGCCTAAAGCCATTGCCCTAATACCACATCTGGCAGGTTCAATATCATCCATTTCAAGGCTTGGAATAAGCTTTCTAAGTCTGTTCAAGAAATAGGTCTTACTAAAAGCCCCTCTATACTCATCCAATCCAAAGCGCCAGTGTTTTCCGAAGAATTTCCAGGTTCCTTTGAATCCGAAGGCCTCTGCTGTATCTTTTAAACTGAATGCTGTTTTGCTATACCCTTCCCTGTCGAACACGAATACGGCATTTGGACCACATTCAGTACCACCTTTGATCATTCTTGTAAAGTGCACACCAAGGAATGGGAATTTAGGATTAGGCACCGGATAGATCAGGTTCTTTACTTTACTTAATCCTTTTTCTGTTAGATCGTAATAATCTCCTCTGAAGCCAACAATAGCTGCATCACTTTTTTGTCCTTCCTTCTTAGCGATCCTGTCAGCCTGCAAACCAGAGGTGGTGATGATATATTTTCCAACGAATTTGTCTGATTTTGTGAGTACAGTTGTGGTTGTGCCATCTTTGATGAATCCTGTGACCTCCTGAGAAGTGAGCACTTTGCTTCCATTTCCTTTGGCATGTATCAACTCAACGTATTTACGCGCCACATCACCGTAATCAATGATCCCGGTGCACCCAACCCAAATACCCGAAATACCTTCGCAATAAGGCTCAATTTCCTTGATACGCTTGGAATCGATGATCTCGATATCTTCTACCCCATTGGCCTTTCCATTATTGCACACTTTGTTCATATGCGGTACCTCGCTTTTATCTGTTGCCACTATGATCTTTCCGCTAATATCATGCGGTATCTTATATTCCTTTGCAAACTGCACCAACTCTCTTCTTCCTGCTACACAATTCACTGCTTTATATGAGCCTGGCTTGTAATAGATCCCACTATGTATTACACCGCTGTTATGCGATGTTTGATGCGCCGCAACTTCTTTTTCTTTTTCAAGAACCAATATCTTTTTATTGGGATGCATTAAGGTTAACTTATATGCCGTGGCCAAACCAACAATACCGCCACCTACTACAATAACATCAAAACTCTGGTCCATAAACTGTGCTAAGAATTAAATACTAAATTTGCATAAAGGTAGTACATAAACATTAATCCTAAAACAAGATGAAAATTATTTGCATCGGACGTAACTATGCCGAACATGCCAAAGAAATGAAGGCAGATCTGCCTACAGAACCTGTATTTTTCATGAAACCCGATACTGCCTTATTGAAAGAAGGCGATTTTTATTTTCCTGAATTCACAAAGGATCTGCATCACGAAATTGAACTGGTGTTGAAAGTTTGCAAGGCAGGGAAACATATTGAAGAACAGTTCGCGCATAAGTATTATGATGAGATAGGTTTAGGTATTGATTTTACCGCTCGCGATATTCAGGCCAAATGCAAGGAAAAAGGATTGCCCTGGGAAAAAGCTAAAGCATTTGACAATAGCGCTCCAATAGGCAAATTCATCTCAAAGAATTCCATTGATCTATCCAACATACAATTTGAATTAAAAATTAATGGGGAGCGCAAGCAGTTAGGGCATGTGAATGACATGATATTTTCCTTTGACAAGATCATCAGCTATGTATCAAAATTTGTGAGCTTAAAAGTTGGGGACCTCATATTTACAGGAACTCCGGAGGGTGTTGGTCCGGTTAAGATCAACGTCATACTTGAAGGATTTGTGAACAATGAGAAATTCCTTGAGTTAACAATTAAATAATTTGTACCGGTTTCTTTGACCCACCAACCTCATATTGATCTTTACACAGATGGCGCTGCCAGCGGAAATCCTGGTCCCGGTGGTTTTGGCGTAGTTTTAAAATTTGGAAGCAAACGTAAAGAGATCAGTGAGGGATTTAAGCGCACTACCAATAACCGAATGGAATTACTGGCAGTGATCATAGGTCTGGAAAGCATCAAGAACAAAGACATTCCAGTGAGGATCTATTCAGACAGTAAATATGTGGTAGATGCCATCAATCAGCGCTGGATCAACAACTGGATAAAAATAAACTTTAAGAACAAAGCCAATGTAGATCTTTGGTTACGCTTCTTAAAGATCTATGACCCAAAGATGCATTCTTTCCATTGGGTAAAAGGGCATGCCAGCAATGTAGAGAATAA
>DAISHL010000124.1:0-6181 GCA_036822555.1 Bacteroidota bacterium
TATTAGCATCGGTATTGGTAAGTTTTACTTTGTAATTTCCATTTACAAAATAACAATAATCAGGATTGTCTACTTTTTGCTCAAAAGGCCTGTCTCCAAAATTCCACACCTGGTTGGTAGTTTATGGGGTGGTGTTCACGAACTTGATACACAAGGGCTCGCAACCCGAGGTTTGAGTGGCACTGAACTGAGGCGTGGTCACAGGAAAGATCTGAAGATTGATGACCTGCGTGGCAGTTGGGCTTCCGCAGGCGTCATTCACAATGCAGGTGTAGGATGGCGTACTTAGGTTTGAAATAAATATTGATGGCCCTGTAAAATTACCCGGAAGCCATAAATAACTGTAAATGCCGTCACCACCGGTTACAGAGGGGGTGATCTGTGCTGTTGTGCCCGGACAAATACCTGAATTTTGAGGGCTTACAGAAATGGTGATTGGTGCATTCACCGCAATAGCCACAGTTTTTGATTCAAGGGTACAATTATTCTTGTCGTACACATTTAAACTGTAAATGGTTGTTGAAGATGGAGAAACCGATACACTTGCACCACTTAAATTGCCCGGCATCCAAACATAACTGTAGGGTGGTGTACCACCGCTGGCGCTTGAATTCAATACTGCTGTTTTACCGATACATAATTGTGTGGCCCCGCTAGCGTTAAAGGTATAACTTGGTGGACTCCCGAACTGAACAGTAGCGGTAGCGTAACAGCCAATGTTATCGGTAGCCCTTATGGTATATGTTCCGGCACAAATGGTGTTGATGAAATTGGTGCTAAAGGTGGGCAATCCGTTAAAACTATAGGTCACAGGTGCAATGGCATTTGTGGTATTCAACAGTATCTGGCCATCGCAATTATTGTAACATTTAACAGGTGTAAACGATACCACAGCTAATGAAACATTGCTTGTGTTTCCAATACTGAACGTAGTTACCAGAGAACATGTATTTGCATCACGAATAACCACGCTTTGGGTGCCCGTGGAAAGATTGCTGAAAACATTGGATGATTGCACCGGCAAACTATTCAGTGAATAGGATAGGGGTAAAGGTCCTCCGGTGGCTGTGATGGTAGCTGCTCCGTCTGCGGCGCTGCAATTTTCAGGTGTTGTAATTACCGTAGCCTGAAGATTGGAAATAGGCACCACCTGAACGGTTTTTGAGAATACACAGTTTGCAGCATCTCTGATACTAACATTGTAAATGCCTTGTGGTATATTGATCACAGTGCCTGTATTGCTGACCTGAGGATTCCAGGTATAAGAGCTTATGGGGTTCACGATATTGTTTACTGTAACAACCAATCCTCCGTTGCTGCTTGTTGGGCATGTAGGTTGTGTGATATTGAAATTAAAGACCGGTGCAGCCGGTTGGTTCACTGTAACTACATTGTTCTTGGTGCACCCGTTGGCATCTTTTGTTGTTATGGTATGTGTTCCCGCGGGTAGATTGTTCACCGTATTTCCGGCAATTGCCAAGCCATTCACCGAGTATGTATAACTACTGCCAATACCTCCGGTTGTAGTAATTGGCGCATTCACTGTGCCGCCAAAGCAACTTACCGAGGCATTGATGGTGCTGTTGATCTCACTAGGTTGTGTAACATTGTGCGTTTTGGTCAATACACATCCAAGGCTATTTTGAATGGTAAGGGTATAGATGCCTGAGGCCAAATTGCTTATCGAATAACTATTGCTGCCAGTGCTCCATGTATATGAAATTGGAGGGTTTACATAAGATCCGGTAACTGTTGCTGAAATAGCACCATCGGTTCCTCCATGGCAGGTCACATTCTTTGTGTTCAAGCTGCTGGTGAAATCTATGTTCAATAAGGCACTTAAGTTGAGGTTGTAAGCACCCACCATGATGCAATTATTGGCATCTTTCACAGTAATGATGTATTGTCCGTTATTCAGATTACTGCCAACTGAACTTGTGCTTACCGGAGGCGACCATGTATAGCTTAAGGGTGGGGTTAAACCAATTGCCTGAACAGTTACATTGGCCTTGGTGGTTGCACAGTTGAGGTCGTCAAAATACAGGAAATTAGGGGGTGGGCATTGAGCCTTTATCACAATACCAATGAACAGAATGATCAATGTATATACACCCCTTATCATTGCAGACCTAAAGTTAACAAAAACAAGGCAGGCAATAAAATAATGGTGTAAGTGGAGGAGAAAATTAAATAATTGGCAATAAAAAAGCCCCCATTGTTTTGGGGGCCTTTGATTATTTGATGGTGCTTAACACATCGTCGTTGATCTTCACCTTGTATTTGTCCTTTAAATAGCTTAGCCATTCGTTCTCCAGATAATTCTGGTAATCTGCTGTTACCATGCCTCTGCATTCAGCAAATGATTTGGCAGTTTTAGGAAGGATCTTGTTCACTTGAATTACCAATACCTTATTCTCATTCTTGTCTTTGATGTCGTTAGCTACTACACCAACTTTCCAGTTCTCATCAATGGTTTGGTTCTCACCTTTTAAATACATCACATTTTCAACCGAAACATTTAACTGAGATGTCTTATTGATGGTCTCCACGATTGTTTTTTCAGGTTTACCTGCCTTAAGCATTTTGCGCACCTCCTTGGCGATCTTTTCATCCAGGCATTTGTAGGTAGTAACATCAGCACGCTCATCCCACTGGTAAATATTCTTATTCTTTGCATGGTATTCTCTTAAACCAGAAGTATCTCTTACAGCCTTGCTCCAAACTTTTTGGTCAGTCAGGTCAAATAACAGAATTCCTTCGCGGTATTCGCGAACAAGGTTTCTGAATTCAACATACTTGTTCTCCAATTGGCTGTCCTCATAAGCTATCACACATTCTTCAACCCATTTGTTATACATTGGCTTTACAACTTCCCATGCATCATCCTGAGTTCTGAACGTCATTTGAGACTCAACATATTTTGCAAAATCATTTTGAGTATATGATCTGCCACCTAAATTAAAGATCTCTTTGTTACCCAAAGTTTTTGCTCTTTCTGCCGACCATGTGGCCTTTAGGTAAGTGGTGTCAATTACCTTCTTTAATTCATCTCTGTTCTTTAAATTCTCTTTGAAGTTATTTTCCTTTTTAACGCGTGCAACTAAAGCGGTACGTCCCATTTGTGAACGCGAATCACGGTTGATCTTAGCTTTGATCTCACCTTTGATGTCATTGAAAGGTGGCAATTCTTTCTTATCAACGCGTTTGATCAAGTGCCATCCGTAAGGGGTAAGCACAGGCTCACTAACGTCGCCATTGTTCTTAAGTGCAAAGGCAGCTTCTTCAAATTCCTTTGGGAAACGGCCGCCTTTGAAAGGCTGCAACTGGCCACCCATTTCGCTGGTTTGTTTATCGTCGCTGAATTGACGTGCAAGATCCTCAAATTTCTCACCTGCTTTTAATTTGGTTTGAATCTCTTTGATCTTGGTCTCTGCATTCTTTTTGTCTTGTTCGCTGGCATCTTTTGCAATTTTCACCATGATGTGAGATGCAAGCATTTCGCCACGGCTTGGACGCTTATCTGTTACTTTTAAAATGTGATAGCCAAATCGTGTTCTTACAATAGGACTGATCTCGCCAACTTTGGTATTGTAAGCAGCATTCTCAAAAGGATAAACCATATCCATGGCGGTAAAATAACTTAGATCTCCTTTGTTATCCACCACTGACGGGTCATCACTTGATTTTGGTGCGATCTCAGCAAATTTATCGTTTGCCTTAGCATAAATAGAGGCCAGGTTCCTTACTGACGTTATCTTTGCTTTATATATGGCACTGTCTTTTTTCTTTAAACGAATGGCAACTTCAGAAGAGTTCTTAAGGATCTTATCGTACTCAGATATTTGAAGTGACGTTGGCATTTTGCCAAGTAATGTATTTCTGATCAAATTGATGCGTGTCCATGCTTCAATGGTATCCTTAGGTAAGGCATTCTCATCTACACGGCAAAGGATATGACTGGCTCTAACCTCTGTTTTCAAGCGCTCATAGGCTTCTGTTAAAACACTCTCATTTGTGTTCTTATCGGTCAAATATGGGGCAGCCAATTGTTTACGATAGCCCGATAGTTCACTTTTAAATGTGGTAAGGGTATCAAGGCCTAAACTTTCAGCTTCAAGAACCTTCATCTTGAACAAGGCATAAAGATCAGCGTACTCCTTTACAGATTTTGAGTTCACCGATTCTTTACTGTTGTTCTTGTTGAACACAGCTTCAAATTCACTTTTGGTAACCGGTTTGTTGTTAACGGTCATCACCACCGGATCCTGGGCCTTTACCATCATTGTTCCGGCAAAAATTAACGCAACATTCAAAATGTTCTTTTTCATAGTCAGTTCTTAAATTTTGGTTTTAATCATCTGCAAGCACGGGTAATGGTACTTTGCAGGGTCACAAATTTATTATTTCTAAAGCAAATTCGGAGTTATTTTAAAACTTCTGCCAATTTTTCTTCTAAAGCAGCTCCTCTCAGGTTTTTGGCAATGATTCGGCCATCCTTGTCAAGCAGAAGATTTGCCGGAATACCATTGATATTGAACAGGCGGGCAGTTTCGTTGGCCCATCCTTTAAGATCACTTACATGGGTCCATGTTAAGTTGTCCTTTTCAATGGCAGCAAGCCATTTGCCTTTGTCCTGGTCATAAGAAACGCCTAACACAGTAAAGCCTTTGTCTTTGAATTTGTTATATGCGGCAACCACATTTGGGTTTTCCATACGGCACGGACCGCACCAGCTGGCCCAAAAATCAACCAATACGTATTTTCCTCTTAGGCTGGATAGTTTTACTGGCTTATCGTTCACGTCGTTTTGGGTAAAGTCTGTGGCAATATTCCCAATGGTACTTCCTTTAAGTGCTTCCACGCGTTCTGTGGCCAGTTTTCCGAATTTTGTATTCAAAAAATCCTTGTCAAGATATGAAGTTGCTTCAATGGCATGGTCAAATGGGATATTTGGATTGTTGAGGTCACGGTAAATGATCCATCCGCTTACTGCAGATTTCGGATGGTCCTTTACAAATCCTTTAAGACCCTGAAGATACTCGTTGTTCAGTTCCTGATACTTGGCATTTACACCGTTCATGGTATTGTAGTCACCATTCTGTTGGGCCATGTTATATTCGTTCTGCAACTGCGATTGTTTGTTCACAAACCCTGTGATCATCTGCTGGTAGGCTTCGTGATCCTTTTGAGTTTGACCACCTATGGCAGTAGATGAAAAAATGGAATCACCTTTCAGTTTCACTTTGATCTTACCCGGATCTACAAAGAAAATGAACATGGGCTGAAAATTAAGGTTGTTCTCAGTTGAGAACCAGTACATGTTTGGCTCCGCGCTTTTTCCGGTAAAGGTGAACTTTCCGTCCTTTATTTTAATGGAATCTGTAAAATCTTTATTCTCCCATTTGTGATGGAGATAGATGTATGGTTTAGAATATTTCTGGATCTCACCGTTGATGGTAAAATTGAAAGGCTTTTGCGCCAGTAAACAGTTGCCACCCAAAATGAGCATGGCAATAAGGATTCGCTTCATCATAATCATAGTCAATAAACAAATTTAGCAATACAAATGGAATGCCAAAGGTGTGTTTAGGAAATTTTAACGTTAAATAGGTTGGTAAAGGTGTATGTCATTTACTGAGATCACCACCTTTCCATCGCCAAGAGATTCTTGTTTAACGGGTACAAACTTGGCATTCTCAACAAAGGATGCTGCCTTGTATGACGAGCGGGAGTAAACAGTTTGAGAGAATGTATCGTTGATGCCTTTGATCAAAATGATCACTTCTGCATCGCGTTGTTGAAGATCTGCTTTTGTTAAACCAAAGAACGGACTTTTTTCATCAATGGGATGCACAATGGTCCAGCTTAAGTGAAGAAAATTGATCCTCGAGATCTCAAGAGCAAGATTGAAGAATTCGCGGTTGTTGGATTGTTCATGGTGATGATCTCGCGCGCTTCATTCTCTATTAGCTCATATTGCTTGGTGTTGGCGATCCTGAACATCACACCCTTAATATCCTAGTAGGGAGAGATCAGGATATTCTTGCTGTAGATCAATTCTGATTTTGGGCGAGAAAAACGACCAAATACAACGCCGGTCATAATGTCAAACAGCATTAATCCAATGAACGACTCTGCAGAGTCCACAATACTTACCTTATAACTGATAGGCAGCACATGG
>DAISHL010000125.1:0-6139 GCA_036822555.1 Bacteroidota bacterium
AGGACTAGGAGAAGAACTGACCTTAAGCGAAGAGCCAATACAAATTAAAGATGAATTTGTAAAGGATACCTTGCTAAGATATTTTCTTACACCTTTTAAAACAGACATTTACTACAAATTCAAGAACAAGATCGATCTTAGTATTGACAGTGTAGGTAATTTGTCTGAAGATCTTTTCAAGTCGCGTAAGGACTTTATGGCCAACAGCCAGAAACTTGCAAAACATCTGTATGACCAAAGTATGCATCCGAAAATAAAAGGCGGAGAATTTTATGTGTGTTACTTCAAAGATGCAGTTGTTGATGGTGAATTGTGTGATGCCATTGGGTATTTTAAAACAGAGAACAAAGAGACCTTTTTAAAAGTGTACCAACATGTGAATTCCTTTGATGTGGAATACGAAAATGGCATAGACATCAACAAACTAGATAAAGGCGCTTTGGTATTCAATACAGAAAAAGACAAAGGATACAAATTAAGCATTGTTGATAATAATAACAGAAATGCTGAATGCGCGCTCTATTGGGAAGAGGATTTCATGGGAGCGAAAGTAAAAGAGAACGGATATTACTTCACTAAGAATTTCATGGACGCTTCTCGTGGGTTTTGTGAGGAAGTTTTGACTGAAAACAATAACGTGAGCAAACAGGATCAGATGATGATGCTGAACAAAAGTACCGGATACTTCAAGGAAAAGGATAAATTCAACATCAAGGATTTTGAAAAAGAAGTATTAGTACCACCGGAGATCATCAACGCGTTCAGCGAATACAGGCATAATTTCAATGAGCGAATGGACCTCACAGCCATTGACGAGTTTGATGTTTCACCCACAGCAGTAAAAAAGAATGCCAAATACATGAAGAGTGTGGTAAAGCTGGACAAGAACTTTCATATCTATATTCACGGCCGACACGATTATGTTGAACGCGGATACGATGATGAGAAAGGAATGAAATACTACAAGCTGTATTACACCAACGAATCTTAAACCTTAGACAATTCCTTCGCGCGGTCTTCCGCTGCAAGAATACCGTCTACTACCGCATTTTTTAGTCCGGATGCTTCAAATTTAGAAAGCGCTGCTTCCGTTGTTCCGCCTTTTGAAGCTACAGATCTGATCAGTTCATCGAGTGAATTCTCTGAGGTGTTCATGAGATGAAATGCCCCATTCATTGTTTGCTTCACTAATAAAGCCGCCACTGATTCTTCAAGTCCCATTTGCTTTCCTGCATCTATCATGGCGCTAACGATATAATAAAAATAAGCCGGGCCGCTACCACTGAGGGCAGTTACAGCATCCAAATGATCTTCGTTCTCAAAGAAAATGGTCTTGCCGGTACTGTTCAACAAATTATCTGCCTTTAGGATGTCCTGCACTTTGGTCTCTTTGCTGGCTGTAAATCCGGTGATGCCCATGCCCAATTGCGCGGGTGTATTGGGCATTGCGCGAATCACTGAATCGTGTGCCAAACTTTCTTTTAAAGACGACAACGTAATACCCGCCATGATACTCACAACGAGTTGATTCGGTTTCAGGAACCGTTTCAGATCATCAAATATCCATTTTGCATCTTGTGGTTTAATGGCGAGTATGATCGTATCGTAATTACTTACTCTTTCATCGATCTGATTGGCAACATAACCAAAGGGTTTAAGCCTCTCCTTAAGTTCGGCATTCTTCTCTATGAGCAACAACTGATCTTGTTTAACAATATTATCCTTTAAAAAAGCTTTGGCATAAGTTAAACCCATGTTGCCGCAACCAATTATAGCAATTCGTATCATAACTAAAGTCGTAAAGTTAGCTGATTTAATTCAAAGACATTAAGATCCGTACTTCATTTTAATATGAGGTATATCATCCTCCGGGTACGGTTCTCCAACCTCAGCGAAGCCAAGTTGGTTGTAGAATCTCTTCAAATATAATTGAGCTGAAATAGTAATTTTATCTGAACTGAACAGTTCTTCTACAGCATGAATGGCTTTCAACATCAGTGTTTTCCCGAGTTCCGTCCGGCGATGAGTTCTCTTAACTACAACCCGCCCAATACTTGCTGTCTCATAATTGATGCCGGGTGGAATAATTCGTGCATAGGCCACAATAACAGATCCATCGATACAAAATAAATGATAAGAGCTTTCATCTGTGCCATCTATATCCTGATACACGCATGTTTGTTCAACAACAAAGACCTCGCTCCTTAATTGCAAAACTCCGTACAATTCTTGCACCGTAAGCTCATTGAATGTTTTTAAATGCCATTCCATTAGTAATTTCCTATAGATAACATGACCAATGTGCATGCATTGACCACGCTTATTCCCTTTTCTGCAGCCAGTTGTTCCAATTCCGGATTCTCAGCTCCGGGATTGAAGATGATCCTTTTCGGATTTAAAATCAAGATGTAATTATACCAATCCTTTTGATTTAAAGCAGAAAGATAAACCGTAATAGTATCAACGTTCTTTAATTCAGGTCTATCAGTAATTATAGAAATGCCGTTAATGTTCCCTGACCTTATACCAATTGGATAAACATTATGACCATACCTGGCAAGTTTCTCCGTGGCCAAAAAACTGTACCTGTCAGGGTTTGACGAAGCCCCAAGTATCACTGTTGGTTTCATCACTCCGTATAATTAAGGTCTTTAGCAAACGTTTCATCGAGTTTGTAACATGCATAATAGGCAAGAACAAAAACAATTGCACCAATGATCAAAGAAGAATTCACAAAGCCTACACTTGGTTTAAGAGAAGTATTTGCAATGGTCATTAAAGTTACAGAACCCCTCACAAAATTAGGAGCCGTGGTTGTTACAGTTGCTCTGATATTGGTGCCAAAAAGTTCAGAAGCACTGCTCATAAACACAGCCCAGTAACCTGTGGCAAATCCTATAAAGAAAACAATGGTGTAGAACACAACACTATTGATACTTGCAAATAAATAATAGGCAATACTAAACACCAAGGTGAGTGTGATAAAGATGAACAATACCTTTTTTCGTGAACGCATCTTTTGACTCATTATCCCACTGATCACATCACCAATGGTAATGCCAATATATGCTACCATGATTGGGATCTTTCCTTCTTTTGGACCATCCGCCAATCCTAAGGCAGTTGACATTTCGGGCGCAAACTGCACCAGGAAATACATCACGAACCACACAGGAACCGCGATCAAAATGATGTTCATATATTTCAACAATAGTTTTGGATGTGAGAAGAGATAAAAGAAATTCCCTTTTTTGATCTTCTTATCTTGTTTTACCTCACTGAACATACCACTCTCAAAAACACCTATTCGCATGAATAATAAAAGGAGTCCCATGCCCCCTCCAATAAAATAACTGGCACGCCAGTTATCAATAGCAATGGTAGTGAGCCCAGCAATTACTGCGCCGAACAAACCAATGGAAGCAACAATAGTAGTACCTATGCCTCTGTCTTCCTTTTTCATTGTTTCACTTACCAATGTTATCCCGGCACCCAATTCACCTGCCAAACCAAACCCGGAGACAAATCGCAAAATACCATACCAGTAGGTATCGTTCACAAAGCCATTGGCAATGTTTGCTATTGAATAGGTAATGATACTTCCGAATAGTACAGACAACCTCCCTTTCTTATCACCTAATATCCCCCAGAACAATCCACCAACGATCATGCCGATCATCTGATAACTTAACAAACTTGCACCAACTTCCGCTACATGCTTTTTTAGTTCATCTGTTTCTCCATAAACCGGTTTTAAGATATCCGTTAAACTCGCCACACGTTCCATGCCAAACAATACAAGGTCATAGATGTCAACAAAATAGCCCAGTGCGGCTACGATCACAATTTTATTAAAAGACCCCTTGAATTGCTTATACATAATTTACTTTTTCAATAGTGTTTGAATACAGTCATCAGTGCATCCGTTCGGATAATTGATCTTCATCAGTTCAGAAATGGTAGGTGCTATCTGTGTGATGCGTGTGTATGTTGAGTTCTTCCCTTTTTCTATCCCTTTGCCATAAAAGATCAATGGAACATGGGTGTCATAATTGTAGGCAGCACCATGTGTAGTTCCTTTGTTCATATAGTCCATCCATGCTGGCTCTAATACATAGGCCACATTGCCGCTTAGTTTATGGTTATATCCGTTCTGGATCAATTGCCTTATGTCCCGTTCAGGATAGGCACTGTTCTTTATCACTGCAGACGGGTAGGCTTCAGCAATACCCTTGATGGTGATCAAGTAATCGGCCAACTTTTGTTCTAAATAGGCTTTTTCGAAACGTGCAATGAATGCCTCATCTAAAAAGATCTGTTCATTATTTACATCCAGAACTATAGAGGAGTCGTTGTAGGTCTTTAGAAAATACCTTCTTACCAATGTAAGCACTTTGTCTGATGTTAAATAACCTGCTGGGATCTGTTCATCCATCAAATGGGCCGGAACATCAGCACCGCCATGATCCGCCGTAAGGAACAACACGTAATTGCCAGCACCAACTTCTGTATCTAAAACCTTTAAAAATTCCTCTATCTCTTTGTCCAATCTCAGGTACACATCTTCCATCTCAACAGAGCGCGGTCCGTATGAGTGCGCAATGATATCCGGACTAGAAAAACTGATGGCCAGAATGTCTGTGTATTCATCTTTACCTAAGGACTCACCTTTAAGGCATGCAATAGCAACATCCTTGGTGATCGCATTGCCATGTGGTGTTGCTTTAATGATGCCAAGATTATTTCCATTGATCTGAGATTCGTATGAATACGGGAATGTAGGCTCAGCTTTCTTATTGGAGGCCTTTTCATACGCATTGTTATCGGTCAAAGAATTCGTATAGGTTTGAATTGGGTATTTGGTATTCCAACCAGTTTTCAAATACTTCTTTGACAGTTCCTTTGCATTGAATTCTTTTAACCAGGTTGGTAGCTCTTTCATGTACCATGATGAAGAAACGAAATTGGCAGTGGAATCATCAAACCAAAAAGCACCATCTGCATTATGACCGGCAGGCAGAATCGCGCTTCTGTCCTTTAAGGCTATAGCAAATACCTTAGATCTTCCGTTGCTCGATAATTTCAACTCGTCACCAATCGTACTGCTCAGTTGCTTGCTTGGAGATTTTTTTCCATTCTTGGAAAGTGTACCAACAGACCTAACTGTTTCATCATCAACACAATAGATCTGTTTCTTCTGATCTTTATCGAACCATTCGTTGGCAATGATGCCATGTATGCGCGGTGTGGTTCCTGTATAGATGCTGCTGTGACCAGGACCGGTGAAGGTTGGCACATAGTTGTAATGAGCGTTTGATAGGTAATACCCCTCATTAATTAAACGTTTAAAACCTCCTGTTCCATATCTGTTCCAATACCTGTAAACATAGTCGTTACGCATTTGATCGACCACAAGACCTACGATCAATTTCGGTTTTGTTGCTTCAACATTTGCTGGTTTAACGCTTTGCGAAAACATAGAAAACCCAAGCAGGCAAATGATCGCTAAATAAAAGCTGGCTAGTTTCATCATTTATCTAATTTTTCGTAGATAGAATTATTGCTTTTGAACTCCGGCACAATTGATTTCATATGTTTCACAATGCGCTCATTGTCCTGAGTATTGAAAAGCGAGATCATTTTCTCTATGGTTTCATTTACTTCCTTATACTCATACTCACGCGCCTTACCAATCATGATCTGGCTATGATGTGTTGGCAGGGTGTGCTCAGTATCCGCAAGCAACTCTTCATATAGTTTTTCACCCGGACGTAAACCCGTAAATACGATCTTAATGTCTTTATCCTCTTGTAATCCTGATAAACGGATCATTTTTCTGGCAAGGTCAATTATCTTAACCGACTTGCCCATATCAAATACAAATATTTCTCCACCCTTGCCCATACACCCAGCTTCGATCACCAACTGACAAGCTTCAGGAATGGTCATAAAATAACGGGTGATCTCCGGATGTGTGATGGTGAGCGGTCCACCCGCCTCTATCTGCTTCTTGAATCTTGGGATCACAGAACCGTTTGACCCAAGCACATTACCGAATCGTGTGGTAATGAATTTCGTTGTGCTATTCTTTCCTAAGCTTTGGATATAGATCTCACCGATCCTTTTGCTGGCCCCCATT
>DAISHL010000126.1:0-6138 GCA_036822555.1 Bacteroidota bacterium
TTTACAGAAAGCTACATGAACTCAGTCACGGCACCGGCAAGCGATTGACCATAGCGCATATTGGTGGGTCACTCGTTCAGGGTGGTATGTGGAGCAATGCCTTCATGGAGAATCTTCAAACCTGTTTCAATGTGTATGGAGGTGGTTATTTTGCATTCCCTTACAAATTAGCTAAGACCAATGGACAACCTTATGCCAGTGGATTTACCAGTGGCAAATGGAAAAAATGCAGATGTGTGACCAAGGATTTTTGTTTGCCTTTAGGAATGAATGGCATTAGTGTAAGCACCAATGACAGCAGCAATTATTTCGGAATGGCATTGACCAAAAGATCTGTCATAAAGAAATTCAATACGGTTAGGGTATATCATAATTTCAATCCAAGTTTTGAATTCTACAGTTTAATGAAGGCAAAACGAGAGGACAGGATAGATAAGGGATACAGTATTTTTAGGTTTGATGAACCTGTTGATTCGATCAGTTTTTCATTGATGCGATGCGATACTTTGGTGAAAGACTTCATATTGTTCGGGTTTTCGTTGGAAGACGATGTGGCTTCCGGATTCTATTTGGCCGGCTTGGGAGCCAATGGGGCATCTAGCCACTCCTTTTTAAGATGCAATTATTTTAAACCACAATTGGCCACCATTAAACCCGACATGGTGATCATATCTCTGGGAGTGAATGATGTTCAGGCAAAAGATTTTTCAAAGAGTGAATTCATTGCTCACTACGATTCATTGATCAGGATAATAAAGGAAGTGAATCCTGAATGTGCCATTTTACTGACCACCACCACTGATAATTATGTGAAACGTAAAACACCGAATAAGAGAACTGAAGGTGCTCAAGAGGCTTTGTTTGAAGTAATGCGCATGCATCAGGTAGCAGTTTGGGATATGTATGAGATCATGGGTGGGTATAAGAGTATTTCGAAGTGGACCAAAACAGGGCTTGCTTCCCGCGACAGGGTGCACTTCAGCGGAAAAGGGTATCGTATATTGGGTACCATGATGTATGAGGCCATATACAATAGCTATCAGTATAACCAAAAAAATCTTTACAAATAGAGTGGCTTAAACATATTTTTCAGTTCGATCCGGAGCAACCGCTGTTATTCACTCAGCTGTTCTTTTGGGGATTTTTTTCCGTTGTGTTGTTAGGTTATGGATTCATTTATAAAAAGAACAGAGCACGTTCTATCTATTTGCTTCTCTTTAGTTTTTTCTTTTATTACAAGACCAATGGTGTGTTCATAACCTTATTGTTATTCACCATTGTAAGCGATTTCATTTGGGGTAAAAAGATCCATGCGGCATCAACGCAGAAGAAGAAGAAATTCTATCTCACGTTAAGCGTGCTTTTGAATTTAAGTTTACTGTGTTATTTCAAATACGCGTATTTCTTTAACAGCAGCTTGAATCAGCTTTTAGGCACCAATACTCCGTACTTTAATCATTTTGCCAATTTCTCGAATACCTTTTTTGGAACGGAGTTCAGTTTAGACAAATTGTTGACTCCTATTGGCGTTTCTTTTTTTACATTTCAATCGCTCTCCTATACCATTGATCTTTATAGAGGAAAGGTTGAGCCGGTTAGGAACATATTCGACTATGGTTTTTTTGTTTGCTTTTTCCCACACCTCGTAGCAGGC
This sequence comes from Bacteroidota bacterium, assembly GCA_036822555.1. Classification (GTDB taxonomy): domain Bacteria; phylum Bacteroidota; class Bacteroidia; order B-17B0; family Aurantibacillaceae; genus Aurantibacillus. Next base: position 1,655 of record DAISHL010000126.1, read on the forward strand.
CCTATTGTAAAGGCCAACGAGTTCTTGTATCAGATCTATCAACCGTACACACTAACAAGGGTGGAATTTGGCATGGCTACCTTCTGGATCATGAATGGATTTGCAAAAAAGATCGTGGCTGATTTTATTGCAGTTTATTTTATCGACAGGGTTTTTTCAAGTCCCCATTTGTATACCGGCCTCGAAGCAGTAATGGCAATTTTCGCCTATTCATTACAGGTGTATATGGATTTTAGTGGCTATACAGACATTGCAATAGGTATAGCGTTAATACTTGGCTACCGTTTAAAAACAAATTTCAGATCGCCGTACAAGGCATTAAGTACAAGTGAATTTTGGAAACGCTGGCATATCTCACTTTCCAGTTGGTTGCAGGAGTATTTATACATTCCATTGGGAGGCAATAAATCAGGTACAATTGGTTCCTACGTGGCTATAGTGATCATCTCTGCCTTTATGGTGCTTATAAGCGGTAAATTGTGGCTTTTGTACTTTTTAATTGGTTTCTTTCTGTTATTGATCTTCTTATCGATGTATTTTCCAAAGATCAAACAAAACATCAATACAAATATCAATTTAATGGTTACCATGTTGCTGGGTGGCTTGTGGCATGGAAGCAGCTGGTTGTTCCTGATCTGGGGTGGATTGAACGGGTTGGGATTGATCATTCATAAATTCTGGCAAAAGATCTCACCATTCAAAGGAAATGAGTCATTTGTCATTAAAGCTTTATTGATGTTGCTGACCTTAACCTTCATAAGCTTTACCAGGATCTATTTCAGGAGTCCGAGTTTAGATATCGTGAATGAAATTTACGATAGGATAAGGAACCATTTCTCCGGAGAATTGTTTATCGATGTAGTAAAGGGCTATTGGTTTGTATTGTTAATGGTTCTTGTAGGATTCTTGATCCATTGGATACCTGAATCCTACAAAGAAGTGTACAGAAACAAATTTGCCAATCTGCCAATTCCTGTAATGGTATTTGCATGTGTATGTATTGTTTTTTGTTTATATCAGATCATGAGCAGCGAAATGCAACCCTTCATATATTTTCAGTTTTAATACATTAATTAGTAGTAAATTAGTATCTTTAATTCAAGTAAAACTTTTTTGAAATTTGTTATTAAAATACTCGTATTTGTGCTGTTCGGATCTCAGGTTTTACTGTCGCAAAACACATCAGCTAAAAAGCAAAATCCACCTTTTATCATTCGTTCGCATATTGGTGTGCCAAAAACGATCACCAGCAATATGTTCCGCAGTTCCTTCAATGGTGTGTTTGAAGGTGGCCTTTCAATGAATTTTAAACTTGCCAATAACTTTTACCTGGGTGTAGGATACCAGGCTACCAATTTAAAGAACAAAGATTCCATTGCCAGAAAAGTGTATAATAACATGATCTCCTACGATACACATTTCATTGGACACAGCCCTTTTGTAAAGCTTAGTTACGATCGCTATTTTAAAGATAATGCCTTCATTGATTATTCATTGAATTATGGATTCATGATCGCCAGGTATACCAAAGTAAATGAAGATACAATGGCTGCGAATAGGCCATACGGACCATTATCATTCAATACACATTTTGTGCAGCCCGAAGTAAGCGCCAATTTTATAGTTGATAAAGGCTTTACCTTCTCGGTACTTTTGAGTTATACTACTTTATTCAGTAATTTTGATCCGCGGTCGCCGCGATTCAATCATTTCAAGGAAGTGAACCGTAAATCAAATGAGTATTTTATGAGTTGGTTTACTTTTGGATTTGGATTTAATGTATTAATTGGAAAAACAAAATAAGCACATGTTGATCACTGCAGAAACACCCGTTAAGTTTGACAGAAAAAAATTGAAGGACGCTACCTTACTTGAGTTATACAAGAACATTCTTACACCTCGTATGATCGAAGAAAAAATGTTATTGCTTCTTCGTCAGGGTAAGATCGCTAAATGGTTCAGTGGTATTGGTCAGGAAGCCATTAGCGTTGGCGTAGCATCGGCATTGAATTCAGATGAGTATATTTTGCCTATGCATAGGAATCTTGGTGTTTTTACAACACGTGGGATACCATTTAACCGCTTGTTCTCTCAATTCCAGGGAAAACCAGGAGGGTTTACACAGGGCCGTGACAGATCGTTTCACTTCGGTACACAGGAATATAAAATTGTTGGGATGATCTCACATCTTGGACCACAAATGGGTGTGGCAGATGGTATAGCACTTGCCAATGTGCTGAAGAAAGACAAGAAGGTAACTGTGGTATTCAGTGGTGATGGTGGCGCAAGTGAAGGTGATTTTCATGAAAGTGTGAATACTGCTGCTGTTTGGAACTTACCTGTGATCTTTATCATCGAGAACAATGGCTATGGCTTAAGCACGCCAAGCAACGAACAATTCAAATGTAAATCCTTTGCTGATAAAGGCATTGGTTATGGCATTGAAGGCATTAGTATTGATGGCAATAATATTTTAAAGGTTTACGAAACCATTAAAACCCTGGCAGAGGACCTTCGAGAAAAACCACGTCCGGTTATTTTGGAATGCGTGACCTTCAGAATGCGCGGACATGAAGAGGCCAGTGGTACAAAATATGTTCCAAAGGAATTGTTTGATGTATGGGGACGAAAAGATCCTGTGACCACCTTTGAGAAATATCTGGTGAATGAAGGAGTTTTGACCGAAGAGTTGATAGAGGAGAATAGGGCAGAGATAAAGAAAAAGATCGAGGAAGGACTGGAGATCGCATTCGCAGAGGAAAATCCAAAACCTGATACAGCCAAGGAATTACGAGAGTTATTCAAACCATTTGAGGTGTCAGATACTTCAGATAGTCTTAACGCTAAAACCAACATGCGATTTATTGATGCCATTAGCAGCGGCCTTAAATTGGCTATGCGCAAGCATACCAATTTGGTGCTCATGGGGCAGGACATTGCAGATTACGGCGGAGTATTCAAGATCACAGAGGGCTTTGTGGATGAATTTGGAAAAGCACGCGTGAGAAATACACCTTTATGTGAAAGCGCCATTTTAGGTGCAGGCTTTGGTTTGTCAATAAACGGACATAAGGCCATGGTGGAAATGCAATTTGCAGATTTTGTGAGTGAGGGGATCACACAGATCGTTAACAACCTTGCCAAAAGTCATTACCGCTGGGGACAAAATGCAGATGTTGTAGTAAGAATGCCAACCGGCGCAGCAGTGGCAGCCGGACCGTTTCACTCGCAAAGCAACGAGGCATGGTTCTTTAAAACTCCGGGATTAAAGATCGCCTATCCTGCATTTCCTTCAGATGCCAAAGGTTTATTGTTAACTTCCTTTGATGATCCAAATCCTGTGATGTTCTTTGAGCATAAGGCTTTATACAGAAGTATAAGTGAGGATGTGCCTGATGGCTATTATACCATTCCTTTTGGAAAAGCAAGATTGGTAAGAGAAGGGAACGACCTCACCATTGTGACCTATGGATTAGGTGTACACTGGGCAATGGAAGTTTTAAATGAGAATCCTGAGATCAATGCAGACCTCATAGACCTTAGAACACTTGCACCACTTGATGCAGAGGCCATATTCACCTCGGTTCAAAAAACAGGAAAGGCATTTGTACTGCATGAGGATACACTTACCGGCGGTATAGGTGGTGAGTTGTCGGCACTCATTACAGAAGATTGTTTTGAATATCTGGATGCACCGGTAATGAGAGAGGGAAGTTTGGATACACCTGTGCCAATGAACGCAGATCTTGAGCATAATTTTTTACCAAAGGAACGATTCAAGGAAAAATTAATGAAGCTCTGGAAGTATTGAGGAAGTTGACAAGTTGGAAAGTATAAGGAGGTAAGAAGCTGGAGAAAAAAACCAAAAACTTCAAACCAGAAACAGCAAACTGGAAACAACAAATTACAAACCCGAAATAAAAAATAACATCATGATAAAAGTAGGTCAAGTTTATACGCACGAGTTTCAGTTCACTCAAGATGAAGTGAACAGATTTGCGGAAGTTACCGGCGATAAGAATCCGGTGCATACCAATCCTGAATATGCTGCTAAAACCATGTTTAAGCGTCCGATCATGCACGGAATGCTGAGCGCATCCTTATTCAGCAAGGTGTTTGGCACATTGTTTCCTGGTGAAGGAACCATTTATTTAAAACAGTCATTGTCGTTTCAACGACCGATGTATGTTGATACAGCTTATGAAGCAATTTTCACAGTAAAGGAAATTATTGCTGAACGCAACCGAGCGGTTGTAGAAACCGTTATCAAGGATAGGTCGTCAGGTGCTGTTTGTACCAGCGGAGAAGCTACGGTAATGAATGTAGATAAGATAAAGTAGGGTTTAGACCAAGCCCCTTTATTTGCCCTTTAGTACATTTGTTTTCTAGTTCAAAAACGCTATTTTTACCCCTTTAATTACTATTATGGATCAAACAGCAACACAAAAAGGTCACCCAAAGGCTCATTATTTATTATTTTTTAC
>DAISHL010000127.1:0-6132 GCA_036822555.1 Bacteroidota bacterium
CTATGATTTTTCATAATTTAATTATCAATGGAGATGATGTGATAATTGGTTTGTTCCAAAAGCTCAACAATAGTGTGTGAGCCAATATATCCGGCACCTCCTGTAACAATGATGGTCTTCATTTCCATTATCTCTCTGCGATTTTAACTGTTGCGGAATTCTTTACCAACAACGGTTCTTCTTCCTTGTAAACATTAAATATAAGTTTCGCTAAGATAGGTTTTTCTATAGACTCAATATTAAGCTTTGGTAAATTTTCAATGATATTTCTCTCACTTGCGTTCATTAGCAAATGAGCACAAGAGTTTAGCGGTAACGGTGCGCACTCATCTAGTTTTGCAAGGTCATACACTTCTATTAAGAACAACAGTTCTTGTGTATAATTGGAGGCGGTGGCATAACCTGCATTTTTTAATCCAATGCACCACCCAAAGTAATCAGTAGGTTTTAAATTGAAAAGCGAACTGTATCTAGGTCTGGATCTTAGGAACAAACTGTGATCCAGGTATGAGTCGCTAACCGACCTGTAACTTCTGAAGCATTCATTTAATGTGTCATCATCTTTTGTAATGCTTTGTCCGCCCCATTCTTTATGGCATTTGATCCCGAAATGATTGTTCGTGTGCTTGGCTAGTTCGCTGTTGCCGCATCCGCTTTCCTTTATGGCTTGAGCCATGGTCACACTAGCCGGTATCTTATGCATCACCATTTGTTCAATGGCCAATTCCTTATGTTTCTCGATATATTCCCTCACGCGATCACATGTGGTTTGAGCCACTGCAACACCATCACATAATACAGTCATAAGAAAAAAGACCAATGAATGGATATGTAAAATTCTTGCCCTCAAATGATTAACTTTATACAAATTTATTTTTCGAGACACCTTGATTCTCAACTTTAAAACAATGATATCAACATGAGATTTTTTACAACTACACAAAGGTTTGCCCTCCTTTTTGCCTGTTGCTTTGGGCTTATGCAGGCACAGATTAAGGTACATTACCCTGTTACCGCCAAGGAGCCGGTTGCGGAAGATTATTTTGGGACCAAGGTTACCGACGATTACCGGTGGCTTGAGGATGACAGGAGTGAACAAACAGCTGCCTGGGTAAAGGAGCAAAACGTGGCCACTCAGAATTATTTCAACTAGATAGGAAGAACGGACAAGTTAAGAAAGCGACTGACGGAGCTTTGGAATTTCAATAAGCAATCTGTGCCATTTAAAAAAGGCAATTATTTTTTCTGCTATAGGAACACAGGCTTACAAAACCAAAGTGTATTGTACATGGCCAAAAAGTTTGATGCTAAACCTGAAGAATGGCAGATAGTACTTGATCCCAATGTGTTGTCAAAGGATGGAACGGTATCATTAAGCGGTATTTCTATTTCAAAGGACTGTAAAACTCTGGCGTACGCCATATCCAGCGCCGGAAGCGATTGGCAAGAGATCCATTTCAGAGATCTGACCACCAAAAAAGATCTGCCTGATGTGATCAAATGGGTTAAGTTCAGTGGCATGGTCTGGTGCGGCAACGGTGTGTATTATAGCCGTTATGATGAACCAAGTGGGAGCGCCCTCTCTCAGGCCAATACCGGACATAAGGTATATTTTCATCAAATGGGCACAACGCAAAGCAATGACAGGTTGGTGCATACGGATGACTCACATCCCGACTATAATTTTTCTGCACAGGTTACCGACGATGAACGTTATCTGATCATTTATGCAAGTAAGAGCACAAGCGGAGAGCAGCCAATGATCAAGGATCTCAAAGAACCGAAGTCAACTTTTGAATATTTGTGTACGAATTTCGATCACGACCATTCAGTTATTGATAACACACATGATACATTTTATGTGCACACCAATGAGAATGCGTCGAACTATAAGCTTGAAACATTTGTATTCAGAAATGGCAAGATCCAGCAGAAGAAGGTGCTTATTGCAGAAACCACTGAACTTCTTGAAGGGGTTAGGCTTGGCGACAGAAAACTTTTTGCAAACTATTTACAGGACGCTTCCTCACGATTAAAAGCATACGACCTATCAGGTAAACAGATCAAGGATATCAAACTCCCGGGAATTTGTAAGCTAGGCGGATTTAGTGCCGATAAAGATGAGACCTATGCTGCTTACAGTATATCTCAGTACATTGCCCCCGAGCAAGTGTATGTGCTTAATACAAAGACCTTCGAAAGCAAATTACTTTTTAAACCAAGTTTAAGTTTCAGATCAGAGGAGTATGTCACAGAGCAAGTGTTTTACACCAGTAAGGATGGAACAAAAGTACCTATTTTTATTACGCGAAGGAAAGATGTGATCCCTTCGCCAAGCACACCATGTTTTGTATATGGATATGGCGGTCTCAATATCTCACTTGGTCCCGAGTTTAGAATAGACCGAGCACTTTTTCTTGAGGCGGGTGGCATCTACTGCGTTCCAAACCTGAGAGGAGGCGGAGAATACGGAGAAAAGTGGCATATCTCGGGAACGAAGTGTTCTAAACAAAATGTGTTCGATGATTTTATTGCGGCCTGCGATTATCTTGTAGCGAAAAAGATGACATCGTATGAAAAGATCGCCATCCATGGCAGAAGCAATGGCGGTTTGCTCATTGGCGCGGTGATGACTCAGCGACCGGATATTTGCAAAGTGGCCATTCCAACTGTTGGCGTGCTTGACATGTTGAGATTTCATTTGTTTACCATTGGCAGAGCTTGGACCGTTGATTATCGATGTAGTGAGAACTTAGAGGAATTCCAGTGTTTATACAGATATTCGCCATACCATAATTTACAGGAAAAGTCCTATCCTGCTACCTTGGTACTAACAGGTGATCACGACGACAGGGTTGTACCTGCGCATTCATTTAAATTTGCGGCACGTTTACAGGAATTGAAAAAAGGAGATAATCCTGTATTGATTAGAATTGACGTGAATGCCGGCCACGGAGCAGGAAAGCCAACGGCAAAACAGATCGATGAATTTGCCGATATGTGGGCCTTCGTTTTTTATAACCTTGGTATGAATGAGTAAACGGGTTTTGTTTCAATTAACATTATTTTAACTTTAAGCAATTAAACCATAGGGAACATCTCTGGTCTATTAACAAAGGAATAACTAAATTTATACGTATGAAAAAGATCATCATTTTAATGGCTGCATTGGTAGGACTGAATGCTGCTGCTGTTGCTCAGGAAGTAACAACCGAACAAGGAACCGCAAAACAAGTAAGAAAGGATCTGACACCTGAAGAACGAGCAAAAAAAGGAGCAGACCATGCGGAAAAGAAATTAGGATTGAATGCTCAACAGAAAGCCGATTGGGAGATCGCCTCTTTGAAGCGCATCATGGTAAATCAACCTTTGCATGAGAAGTTAAAGGGAAGCACCACTCCTGAAGAAAGAAAGGAAATTCACAAACAGATCAAAACAAACAATGATACGTTTGAATCAACCGTAAACGGATTCCTAACACCAGAGCAGAAAACAAAATTCAATCAAATGAAAGAGGAAAGAAGGAATGCAAAGAAGAAACAAATGAAGAAGAATTTTGATGAGTCTCACATGGACTATGGTGATTAATTAATTTTTAAATCTGATTTAAATGCCGCACTTTTAGTGTGGCATTTTTTTATCTCCTTGTCGGGTATTTATATACATATTCCATTTTGCAAGCAGGCATGCGCCTATTGCGATTTTCATTTCAGTGTGAATACAAGCAAACGTGCCGACATGGTCAGTGCGATCGTTAATGAAATTGAACTAACAAAGAACTATCTGCCTGACACCAACATAACCACGATTTATTTTGGCGGCGGCACACCAAGTATTCTGTCTATTGCAGAACTGGATCAAATAATGGAAGCCTTGCAAAGGAACTATACCTGGAATAGCGCAGAAATAACACTGGAGTGCAATCCGGATGATCTCACGGACAATAAATTAAAAGAACTCAGATCTCTTGGGATAAACAGGTTAAGTATTGGCTTACAAAGTTTCAATGATGATGAATTGCGCTGGATGAATAGGGCACACACAGCAGAAGAGTCGCTTCGCTCTGTGAAGCTTGCGCAGGACAATGGTTTTTCTAACATCACGATCGATCTGATCTACGGATCCAAATTTCAAACACTTGATTCATGGGACAAGACACTGCGAACTGCAGTAGGACTTGATGTTCAGCACATCTCTGCATATAATCTTACCATTGAAACAAAAACACGTTTAGGGGTTCAGAATAAGAAAGGTCTGGAGCCTGCAATAAACGATGACATGAGTGCTGCTCAGTTCAGGTATATGATCGATTACCTTGCGTCTGAGGATTTCGAGCATTATGAGATCTCTAATTTTGCGAAACCAGGATACATCTCAAAGCATAACAGCAATTACTGGCTGGGGGAGTCATATCTGGGCCTCGGACCCTCTGCACATTCGTATAATGGAGTGAACAGAAAATGGAATATATCAAACAACACCATTTATATTAAAAAGACATTGGAAAACGAATCTTGTTCTGAGATGGAGACATTGACAATGAATGAGCGTTACAATGAGTATATTCTGACCCGTTTGCGAACCAAGTGGGGATGCAGTTTCAAAGACATTGGCGACTTGTTCGGGCAAGCTACCCTTCATCATTTTGAACGTATGATCGAACGTTTTGAGGATAAGCTTTTGATCAATGGAGATATTGTGACGCTGAACCTGCAAGGCAAGTTAATGGCAGATCACATTGCCTCTGAAATGTTCCTTTAACTCAGAAATACAGATCGCTGGTTTTTAGCTTCAGATAGCGCATAACTGCAAAGAACGCGCTAATACCTGAAATGATCACACCCACAAGAATGATCCCGATGAATACAAGTGCCAGAACATTTTCATCTTGCAATTGCAGAAGGTCAGGAATAAATCTGGTGCTGATCACCAGGAAAGAGGCCAATAAAAATCCGGCAATGATCCCGGCGATCACGCCCTGACGAACTCCTTTGAATAGGAACGGCTTGCTGATAAATCCACGTGTAGCGCCAACTAAATACATGGTCCTGAAAAGAAAGCGTTGTGAATAGATAGACAATCGGATGGTGTTATTGATCAATGCAATGGCAACAAGAAGTAAGGCACTGCTGAAAATGAGAATGAAGAAGGCAATGGCACGCGTGTTCTTGTTGAGGTTGTTGATCATATCTTTTTGGTAGACCACTTCTTTGACAAAACTTTTTTGAATGAGCACCTTTTCTATATTCTGCAAGGTGTCGGTGTTTGCATAATCAGCGTTTATTTTCACATCAAGGGCATTCAATAAGGGATTACTTCCTAAAAAGGTGATAAAGTCTTCCCCCAGATCCTCCTTTAATTGTGCTGCTGCTTGTTCTTTTGTAACCAGACTTACACTTTTTGCGAATTTTGAATTATTGAGTTCCTGTATAAGACCATCTGTTTGTGCTGAGGAGGTGGTATCTTTCAAATAGATCTGAAAGCCCACATTCTCTTTGAAATGTTTAGTGAGTTTATTGGCATTGATCACCAAAAGGCCAAGTGCACCAAGCATGAACAAGACCAGGGATAAACTAATGATCACGGTTACACCTGAAGATTTGATCCTTTTCTTTGTTAGATTGTCGCTCACGTCAAATGGAATTGATAAGCGAATTTATTCTTTATAACAGAATGAAATTAGAGTAGAAAAAGGAGTAGTTAACAGAATGGTGTTTATTTACTGCCTCAGATGATACTGATGCTGATGCCCAATTTGAACAGAATGATGAGTATGGCCCCAAGCACAATGCGGTAAATCCCAAACCACTTGAAGCCGTATTTGTTAAGTACACCTATGAGAGTTTTTATACCGATCAATGCTACAAGAAAGGCTACCACATTACCGAAGGCCAATAATTTGACCTCCTCACCGCTAAGGCTGATCCCTTCTTTATAAAAGTCAAGAAGTTTTTTTGCAGTTGCCGCAAACATGGTTGGTACTGCTAAAAAGAAGGAGAATTCTGCTGCTAATTGTTTGTTCAATTTAAAGGCCTTTCCTCCAATGATGGTTGCTCCGCTTCTGCTAACACCCGGGAATAGGGCCATGCATTGACAAAGCCCAATTTTAAAAGCGGGTTTATAGGAGATATC
>DAISHL010000128.1:0-6110 GCA_036822555.1 Bacteroidota bacterium
TTTACAACATTCATTTATCTTTTTACAGCAATCGGCATATACCGAAAGAGGGCAGTTGTTTTGAAAAGGTTTTATCTTAAGTTCCAATTCATTCATTATCCAAAATTAGGCAGCCTTAGCTTTAGAATCCATACCACAAAAAAGGTAATTTCCGTTCTAAACATATCTTATGTAACTTTGTATCCCTTTTATGACCATTTCCCCTTTACATACCTGGCTCAATTCATCAGCACAGCCCCTTGTTATCGCAGGTCCATGTGGTGCAGAGTCGGAAGAACAGGTGTTGGCTATTGCAGCTCAATTGAGTAAGATCCCTCAAGTGGCATTGTTCAGGGCAGGCATTTGGAAACCGAGAACAAGGCCCAATACATTCGAAGGGATGGGAGAAATTGCCTTGCATTGGCTAACACAGGTGAAGCAAAAATTTGGATTGCCTGTTACTGTAGAGGTGGCCAACGCCAGTCATGTTGAAATGGCATTGAAACATGGTGTTGATGATTTGTGGGTTGGTGCCAGAACCACAGTGAATCCTTTCAGCGTGCAGGAAATTGCCAACGCACTGAAAGGAGTGGATGTGCCAGTGATGATCAAAAATCCTATCCATGCGGATCTTCAATTATGGATCGGGGCGATTGAACGTATACACAATTCTGGCATTCATAAACTTGCCGCCATCCATCGCGGATTTCATAATTATGGCAGTAAGAAATACAGAAATGATCCAATGTGGAAAGTGCCTATTGATCTGCGAACCGCCTTTCCTGAATTACCGATCATTTGCGACCCAAGCCATATTGCAGGACAGCGCTCTCTTATCGCAGAAGTCGCACAAGAGGCATTGAACATTGGTTTCAACGGACTGATGATCGAATCGCATCATGATCCGGAACATGCGCTAAGTGACGCCGCACAGCAATTAACACCCACAGATCTCGCCTCTCTGCTTGTTACGCTTAAAATAAGAATGGCACAGGGTAACGACAGCGCTTTCACTGACCATTTGATAAAACTACGTCATTTGATAGATGAGATCGATCAGGAATTACTCGATGTGATCCAAAAGCGAGAAGATGTTATTCGCGAGATAGGCTCCTATAAAAAACAAAGGGATATCACTGTATTTCAACTGGAGCGCTGGCAGGAGATATTAAAGACCCGAGCACAATGGGCAGATAAACGTGGTATTTCCAGAGCACATGTTGAAAGGCTTTGTCAGTTGTTACACGAGGAGAGTATTCGTATTCAGAACGAACTTTTTACTTAAAAAGAACATTCGTCCACTGCAGATTTCAGTTTCTTTTCACCACTTGTATCAAAGATGGGAGAGATGCCTATCATGATCTCTCCGGTATGAGTGGCAGGCCTGAAGAGCTTATTTACCGAAAGGTCGTAGGCAAAGCCAACTATCAAGTTATTGATGATCCTGATCTGGAAAATACCACACACAAAATTCCTGTCGCGTACACTGAATCCGTAAGCAAAACGGGTATACCAATAGTTCATCACATTCAGTTCAAAATTTGGCATGGTCTTATATGTGCCTCGCATGTTGAATGCGATCATTAATTTATTTTCAAGAGGTAAAAAGAATTTATATCCTAAATTAAAGATGTAATGTGGCGGCAGCATGCTTGGTGAGCCAATTTGCTTTGATGAGAAAAATCCTTTTTGTCGGAAGGAGGTGGTCTGCCATAAACTCAGATCCGCAAAGAATTTTTTATTTGTAAGTCTTATTCCGGGAACAATATCGGGATATATCAGTACAGATTTCGCAGAGGATGCAACAACAGGATCGCTTCGGTCAATCATTGAAGAATTTAAACTGAATTGTTTGAGACCGGCAAATAGTCCAACCGCCAATATGGTTTTTTTAGTGATGAGTTGATGCAATGAATAGCGCAGATAAATGGAATTGTCTACAAAAACGCCATTCCTGTCCTGATCAACATACACGCCTACACTATGCCAGTTCCTGTAAGCACGTTGAGGTATGAATGTGTAGTGAGCAGAAAGGAAAGCCACATTTGGATTGTTTCTCATTCCAATATACTGGGTTCTGCCACCAAAGATAACTTCAAACGGACTAAGCAGCGAGTTGCCGGCTGCCGCAGGATTGTATCCGGCCTTATTGAAAAGGAATTGTGTGTACTGCGGCAATTGCTGCGCAACAACTATCTGCAATGATGCAATAAGTATAATTATAGTGCAAATCCTTCTCATCTTAATAACGACACATCTCCTTTCAGGTAATTATCCTTATCGCTGCCTTTGAAAAAGAAAACGTAATAATAGGTTCCGTCCGGTGTTTTAACGCCGTTCCAATCTCCATCCCAAGGGATATATGTGTTCTTTTGTGAGTGTACGAGTTGCCCCCATTTATTATATACATAAATCTCAAACTCGGGGTAATACTGAATTTGACCTATTTGCCAGGTGTCGTTATATCCATCACTGTTCGGACTAAAAAATTTTGAGATGATCACCGGACATTCTTCTTTTGAGATCTTGAAGGCAATGGTAGTATCTGTAAGAACAGAATCCTTAACAGTAACCGTATAATCACCTTCCTTGAGGTCTTTTTCAGTTGTTACGTCGGTTGAGCCGTTGCTCCAGGTGATCGAATAGGGTGCTTTTCCTCCTGATATTGCAATAGAAGCAGATCCTTTTTCGCAAATTTCTTTCACACTGCTTAAATTAACAGATAGAGCCACTGTTTGCGAAACAAGTGAATTGAAATGGAATAAACAAATGATGAGTATTAAAAACCGGATCAACTCTTTAATCGTTAAAGGATTAAAGATAAAGAAAATCATGCATTCTTTTCAATCCAGTCTCCATGTTCTTTAATGAGTGCAATTAGCTCATCAACGGCAGTTTCACTGGTAACATTCTTCTTCACAACTTCTTTGCCTTTGTATAAGCTGATCTTTCCCGGACCCGTACCTACATACCCGTAATCTGCATCGGCCATTTCACCTGGACCATTCACAATACATCCCATGATACCGATCTTTACACCCTTCAAGTGATCAGTACGTTCACGGATCTTTTGCGTGGTTTCCTGCAGATCGAACAGAGTGCGGCCGCAACTTGGACAACTAATGTATTCTGTTTTACTGATGCGTGTACGTGTAGCTTGAAGTATGCCAAACTGAGTTGAATTCAGAACCTGTGCACTTACACAGTTGTTTTGTTTTAGCCATAAACCGTCACCCATACCGTCCAGTAGCAGGGCTCCTGCATCGGTGCTGGCGTATAACTGAAATTGTTCTTCAGAGATACCTGAATAATTGAATTTTAGAATGATAGGAAGGTCACACTTCATGTTCTTCAGATCAATGATCAATCTCCGGATCTCAGCCATTGCTGCCGTATTGAAGGAATCAAGTATGAGAACACAATTCTTTTCGCCAGAGATCTTTTGAATAAAAGAAGGAGTTAGAACGGTATGATCAACAGCTATAAAATTCAGTTCATTGGATCTGTGTTCTGATTTGAAATATTCTTCACCACAAAACAATGGATAGCATCGTATCTTTTCTTTGATCGTTTTCCAGTGCTCGGAATTATAGATGATGCCAAGTGTGCCTGGAATATTGAATTCAACGGTTGTATTTCCCGTATAAATGAAATCAACGGCCTGGTCGGTCAGATTCCATTTATCCATAGGTACAGAATAAGCATAACCGTAAGGGAATAAGGTGGCCGGAGTGATCTCTTGCTTGTTGCTCAGATCTGCGATCACACGTGGCACATTGTGTGAGCCAATATTGATCACTTCGCGTGTTTTATGTCTGTTGTATTCAAACGGGTTATAAGGAAGTTCCTTTTCAATGGAAGGTATAACAGTGTGCCCTTTTCGGGTCGTATACCTGTCGGCCAAATTCCTTGCCACAGGTATCTCAAATTCTGGTTCTTCAGTTAACGATACACGAATGGTGTCCCCTAAGCCGTCTTCCAGAAGAGTGCCAATGCCAACTGCTGATTTAATTCTCCCGTCTTCTCCATCACCGGCCTCAGTAACACCTAAGTGAAGCGGATAATTGCGACCCGTCTCTATCATCTTGTGCACAAGCAATCTGTAGGCCTGCACCATTACCTGAGTGTTGCTGGCCTTCATGGAGATAACTATATCGTGGTAATTATTGTCTTCGCAAATGCGCACAAATTCAAGAGCACTTTCTACCATACCTAATGGAGAGTCTCCGTATCTGCTCATGATCCTATCACTTAAAGAGCCATGATTTGTACCAATGCGCATGGCGGTGCCATATTCTTTGCAGATCTTAACCAATGGCGTGAAGCGATCACGTATTCTTTCCAATTCAGCTTCATAAGCTTCATTTGAGTAATCAATGGTTTCAAATTTCTTTTTGTCGGCATAATTTCCCGGATTCACCCTTACTTTTTCTACCAAGCGTGCGGCCATTTCAGCTGCATTAGGTGTAAAGTGAATATCTGCTACCAATGGTGTATTGAATCCTGCAGCGCGAATATCCTTCTTTATCAATTCCAGATATTTTGATTCATTTAAGCTTTGCGCTGTGATCCTAACCAATTCGCAACCTGCTTCGATCATTCGGATACTTTGTGCTACAGTGGCTTTGGTATCCATCGTATCAGTGGTTGTCATACTTTGTACCCGTATTGGATTTGTTCCTCCTAATAAAAGGTCACCGATCTTAACTTCTCTGGTAATGAATCTGGAGTATTCAGTAAGACTATTGCAGTATTTGAAAGTGTTTAACATGCTTGGATGCGCTGAATTTATTATTGAACAAAGATAATCTTAATTTGTTTAACCTGTCTTTACACTACTTCTGATGCTTCTTGATGCGTTTGGTAATGGGTACCCAAATTCTTCTGCCAACATCGCTGCAAAGGTCTTGAGCAATATCGTCACGAAGTAACTTTTGGCGGTAGGTGGTATGGTCTTTGTTTTGTCCTGTGATCAGATCCCCAAGGTCTCTGCTATTCTTTAATTTTTCTTGTCTGAGTTTGGTATTTGAGCACGACATACCAATTTGCTTTCCTGTTCTAGCATCCACACAATTTACCAAAGCACTGCATTCAACTTTGTTGAGGTAAAATTGCTGACCGTTCATTGGTGATTTTTCATCATTCACTGTCTCCGCAAAATCGCTTTCAGTGATCGTGATGTTCTTGATCTCAAGCAGTATGTCTGCATTCAATGATCCGTCAACTATGGTCACGTTCTTGGTCAGTTTTCCTTCTTCGATCAATGACGTAATGAATTTCTGTCGGTAAACTTCTTCATTAATGGTATTTACATACTTAGGAAAACCTGCCTGTAGTTGTATGGTGCACGGTTCTTTAGGCGATATGATTTTTACCGTCACAGGTTTAGATATCTCCTTCTTAAATAACGTACAGGAGCTAAAGATCATACTGCTTATCAGTAGAAAATATATTGTTCGCATTATTTTAATTCTATTTCATCAATAAAAATGAAGGCCTGTCCGCCTGCGCCATCATGCCACTCCGGCAATTTCCCGAAATTTTTCGCGATCACTTTGAGGTATTTGATGGGTTTTGGATCTTTTAGTGTGTAGGTCAATAGTGTTGTTTGTGTCTGATAATCTTTAGCAGGAACAGAAGGCTTTACAGTACCCATCTCTTTGTAATTGATCCCGTCAATGGAGCTCCATAATGTTACCGATACTGGGAATATGATCCACGATCGGGTATCCTGTAAAAAACTAAGAACAATTTCCGTAACAGGTTTGTTGTTTTTGTTTTTTATCACACACTCGAAATCCTGATCCTGATACCCTAGCCAATCGCCCTTACGCCAATCGGTATCACCATGAACGCCATCTAACAACGATTGAGCTCCTTCGGCGGCATATTGTGAATTGGCTTTCGATCTGATGGTAGCGGTTTGAACGGTATTCAATTTAAATACATTCGCCTGGATAGTTTCGCTGCTGTCTGCGCCCTTGTATGACTTCGCTTTTATTTGCGTTGAATTGGTAATGAAAAGTGGTGCTTTATAGTTCTTTGAATTTCTGGTTGGGTTTGAACCATTGAGTGAATAGCTTAGGCGATCTGACTTCTCTTTGATATGATTCACTTTTACCTCCAGTGTA
>DAISHL010000129.1:0-6095 GCA_036822555.1 Bacteroidota bacterium
ACTTTAAAAATACATCTCATTCATGAAAACTAAAGAAGAAATTGTAAACAACTGGTTACCCAGATATACCGGTGTGCCATTGGAAGAGTTTGGAGAATTTATTCTGCTCGTGAATTTCACCAATTACGTGTATATGTTTGCAGAACAACATGGCGTGGAAGTGAAAGGGAAAGACAGGCCGATGTGCAGCGCAACAGCGAACAACATCACCATTATTAATTTTGGAATGGGCAGTGCCTCTGCAGCAACGGTAATGGACCTGTTGTCAGCCATTAAACCTAAGGCAGTTCTGTTCTTAGGTAAATGCGGAGGACTAAAGAAAAAAAATCAGATAGGAGATCTTATTCTCCCAATTGCAGCCATCAGGGGAGAAGGTACAAGCAACGATTATTTTCCGCCGGAGGTGCCTGCATTGCCTGCATTTAATTTACAGAAAGCCATCTCATACACCATTCGTTTAAGCGATAAAGATTACTGGACCGGCACAGTGTATACCACTAACAGAAGAGTATGGGAACATGATGATGATTTTAAGAATTATCTGAGAAAGTTGCGCGCGATGGCCATTGATATGGAAACAGCAACCATCTTTACTGTAGGATTTCACAACCAGATCCCAACAGGAGCACTTTTGCTTGTAAGTGATCAACCAATGATCCCTGAAGGCGTGAAAACAGAAAGCAGTGACAAGCATGTGACAGAAGGTTTTGTGAAAGAACATTTACGAATAGGCATCGCTTCGTTGCAGGAGTTACAAAATAAAGGCGTTTCAGTAAAGCACCTGCGATTTGAATAAGTTCACAGATAACCGAAATAATCCACAATTTTACATTGATGGCATCAAGGCAGGAGATATCCCTATCCTCAGCCGTGCTATTACATTGGTTGAATCTACGAATCCCGAGCACATTCTTCTCTCATCCAGGATCATGGATGGCATCATAGAACATTCGGGAAAGTCCTTCCGGTTAGGCATTACCGGCGTACCAGGTGTTGGCAAAAGCACCTTCATTGAAAGCTTTGGAAAGGAAGTTTTAGAACGTGGGCATAAGATTGCCGTACTTGCTATTGACCCAAGCAGTAACAAGAGCAAGGGTAGTATCCTGGGTGATAAAACACGAATGGAGTTCTTATCTACACAGGCAAATGCATTTATACGTCCATCACCAAGTTCTGGTACCTTAGGCGGAGTAGCAAAGGCCACCTATGAAACTATTCTTCTTTGCGAGGCTGCAGGATTTGATTTTATTGTAGTTGAAACGGTAGGTGTTGGACAAAGCGAAGTTGCTGTAAGTAAAATGACCGACTTTTTTCTCCTCCTGATGCTTGCCGGTGCAGGCGATGAATTGCAAGGCATTAAACGAGGCATCATGGAACTTGCTGATAGCATCATCATCACCAAAGCAGACGGTGATAATATACAAAAGGCAAAAAATGCAAGAGCAGAATATGCACATGCCATTCATATGTTCCCTCCAACTGAAAGCGGATGGATACCAAAGGTGGAGATCTGCAGCAGTATAACAGGATCAGGCATTCCAGAGATATATAAATTGCTGAATACCTATAAAGATCATTGCACACTGAATGGTTTCTTTCAATTGAAACGCAAACAACAACAGATCGATATTTTAAAGGAAACACTGAACAACGACATCCTTCAACACATCTATCAAAAACATCAATTGAATGAAAAGTTAAACAACCTAAATTCAAAGGAGAATTTAAACCCATTTAAGGAAGCTCATGTTCTGTTAAAAGATATATTGAAATTATAATCCCAAGCCCTAAATCATTTTAAAAACACTATTTCTTAACACCAATGCTGTCAAGGCTTTGCAATTATTTTCTATTTTCGTGTACCAAATTTATAACATGAAAAAACTACTTTTCATTTCTATTTTCATTTTTTTTAAAGCATTTGCATCACCTGAATATCCTGAAAACACATTCGCAAAGGATTTTCAAAAAGCGTATCAGGTATATCCTAGTGTTCCAAAAGGAATATTAGAAGCCATAGCATACACACAAACACGTTTTGTTCATCTCAACAATCAGGAACATAGCTGCATTGGTTACCCTCAAGCCATTGGCATCATGGGATTAATAGAAAACGGAAAGAACTATTTCAGGAACAATTTGATACAGGTAGCTGAACTATCAGGCTACAGCACAATATCCATTGCGCGCAGGGCAGACCATCAGATCCTCGCTTATGCAGCTGCATTTAATGCATTGCAACATAAGCACCAGATCTTTGGGAATGACCTTTCAGAATACATGCCAATCCTAATTGAACTTAGCGAATTGCCTTTGAATTCAAATCTTCATGACAATTTCGCGCTAAATAGCCATTTATATCAGATCTATCAATTCTTACAGGACGAGGAGGCTTCCTCAACCTATGGTTTCCCTCACTACAGGATTTCCCTTGAATCATTATTCGGAGACAACTATGCCATCCTTTCAAGCAGATCGATACTTGTTGGTGATAACCATATTACCAACGGCTCTCAACAATACAAACTTAATTCTCCAGCCTCTGTTTTCTCACCAGACTATCCTCCTGCTGTTTGGGATGCCGCAGCATCGTGCAATTACAGTTCGCGAAATGGTTCACAGATCTCTGCGGTTACCATTCATTTTGTACAAGGCACCTATGCGGGTTGTATCTCATGGTTCAAGAATTGTTCAGCCAATGCCTCAGCACACTATGTTGTTCGCAGTTCTGACGGGCAAGTTTGCCAAATGGTACTCGAGAGCAACAAAGCCTGGCATGTTGGTACAGAAAACCCATACACAGTAGGTATTGAACATGAAGGATACATCAGCAACCTCTCATGGTTCACAAACGCCATGTACAATTCTTCTGCCAATCTCACACGCGATATTTGCACCAGCAACAACATCAATCCTTTAAGAACTTATTACGGTCCAAGCTGTAGTGGTTCATCCGCTCAGTGTTTACTGGGTAGTTGCACCAAAGTAAAAGGTCACCAGCACAATCCAAACCAAACACACACTGATCCTGGACCTAACTGGAACTGGGGCAGATTTTACAAACTGATCAACAATACTTATACAGTTTCAACCTACACAGCAACCACAGGTAATTTTTATGACAGTGGAGGACCAATTGCCAATTACAGCAACGACGAAAGAAAACTATACCTGTTCACTAAGCCAAGCATTACCAACATCACTCTCAATTTTACCTCATTCAATTTAGAATCAGGTTACGACCACATGTTCATTTACGATGGTGGAAGCGTGAACTCACCATTAATTGGCCAATACACCGGCACTGTAAATCCGGGTCCGGTTACATCAACCAATGATAGCATGCTAGTAGAGTTCAGAAGCGATTGTGCAACAGTTGCTTCAGGATGGGCAGCCACCTACACCACTATTTCTTCAGCGCAATCCAATGCGGATATCATTTCGCCCAACACACAGGTACTGAGTATGGATCCGTGGATCACTGCAGCATTTGCCTCTACCATTTCTGATGCCGATAATGTTGGCGGAAGCGGTGTTGAAAAAGGATACTACCAAGCCATTGATTTCAATGGAACAGAATGGCGCGCCAATTACACCAAGGGATTTTTAGCTGATAATTTTGACAATGCCATACACCCTGAGTGGACCGTAAAAACAGGCACCTGGAGCATTCAGGGCAATGCATTGGTTCAAACAGACGAAGTAAGTACAGCGGCAAACAACACCAATATTTATGCGGCACTTACACAAAGTTTATCGAACCGTTACCTGTATCACTTCCTTGCCAAATTCGAAGGCAGTGGCATCAATAGACGCGCTGGTCTGCATTTCTTTTGTGATAAGCCAGACAGCAGCAACAGGAATAACAGCTACTTTGTGTGGTTCAGATTGGATGATCAAAAGATACAGATCTATAAGGTGGTGAATAATGTGTTTGGCGCCCCAAGCGTTGACTTGCCTTTAAGTTTTAATGCCGGACAATGGTATGACATTAAAGTCATCTACGACCGCATCACCGGAAAAATGAATGTTTACATGAATAATTCTTTAGTGGCTACATGGACAGACAGTTCACCTTTGACCAATGGCGACTATATCTCTTTCAGGAGTGGAAATTGCAAATTCAGTATTGATGAGATCAAGGTATACAGATCACGCAACACAAATGTGAACGTGAGTGTTGGTAGTGGCATGGCCAATGATCTTAGATACCAGAACCCAAGCCCTATCCAATTTGCAGGTAAGATCAAATCCATTTGCCAGGATTTTGCAGGGAACCTTTCTCCTATTAATTACTACGACATCAATGTTGACTGGACCCCTCCAAGCAACATTACTAGTATAAACGATGGCGATGCAGCTGACATATCCATTGTGAACACAACAGATTCATTACGTGCCAACTGGTCACCATCTGCTGATCCTAATTCAGGTATTGTAAGATACTGGTATAGCATTGGTACGGCACCGGGAAGCACCAATACCCTTGGGTGGACAAGTAATTGGGCAGCAACATCTGTAACAGCAAAGAATTTGGTACTTACTCAACAAACCGTTTACTATTTCAACGTGATGGCCGAGAATGGTGCAGGTATGTATAGCAGTGTTGTGAGCAGTAATGGACAGAAAGTTGACAATACCTATGTTCCAACAAACCTTAGTGAAGCAAGTTTGAATGAGCGTTTAGACATATTCCCAAATCCATTTGATAATTCATTGACAATTAAACTTCATTTGAACAACGCAAGTTATATTGATATTCAATTGTATGACATGAATGGAAAACTACTATACAACAGCCATACCAAAGAAAGTGAAGGTAGTTTAACTTTTGACCTTCCAATACAATCATTACACTTAAGTAAAGGCACATATATCATTAAAGTAAATACAAACGAAGGAAGTATCTCTAAAAAGATAATTAAATAAAAAAAGGGAGTCGAATTCGACTCCCTTTTTTGTTTGTTATTTGAAACGGTTATTCCTTAACAACTCTTGCCACACGAACACCTGCCTCACTCTGTACCTTCACAATGTATACGCCTTTGGAGAGAGATCCAATGTTCAACTTCATTGAATCAGAATCAGTTGAAGTATTGAACACAATTTTGCCAACGCAATCTGTTATTGTGATCTGCTTAGTATCATTTGTACTCATTTCCAATGTAAACTCCCCATTTGTAGGATTAGGGAATATATTTACATTATTGGTTGATCCGGAATTGTCTGCCAACCCTGTACAATTACTTACAACAACGTTAGTTGTAATATTTTTCGTACACCCCGTTGCAGTTAGCGTTCCACTAGTTACATAACTTGTGTTAACTGTTGGCGAAACAATAATTCCTGCATTAGTTGAGCCAGTGCTCCAAGAATATGTATCGGCCCCACTAGCAGTTAAAGATGCCGTTTGACCCAAACAGATCGTAGTTGACCCACTAACAACCAAATTTGGAGCTGCATTAACCACTACACTAGAAGTTGCTGCATTTCCTGAAACACAACCGGCAGAATTTGTTCCTAGAACTGTATACGTTGCATTGGCGGTTGGGCTAACAACGGCATTTCCACCTTGAAACGTATACGTTACCGCACCATTGGCAACCATCGTAAACGAACTACCGGAGCAAATTGTACCACTATTCACCGCAACGGTTGGTAAAGGCAATGCATTAACTGTTACTGTTGATGTTACGACCTGAGAAACGCAACCTGCATTACTTGTGCCAACAACTGTATATGTACTGTTAGCAGTTGGTGTTACAATTGCATTACCTCCCTGGATCGTATATGTATTTGCTCCTGAAGGTGAAATATTGAACGAGTTTCCTGTACAAACAGAACCGCTGTTAACTGTAACAGTTGGATTTGGATTAACAGACAAAGTCACTGCTGTGCGAGATGCTGAGATACATCCCGGTGCTGTAATTACTACCGTACCATTGCCTGTACCAACACCCGTGGTATTCACCTGATTAGTTCCGGAGTTGTAGGATCCACCTCCACCGCCGGAGTTATTGATACTACCAGACCCACCGCCTGAATAACCACCGCCGCCGCCGCCACAGTTACAGTATCCCATACCAACAGAACCT
>DAISHL010000130.1:0-6087 GCA_036822555.1 Bacteroidota bacterium
AGATCTCGTTCACAAGGTCAGCAATAAATCAGGCGGTTGTAGGCACAGAGATCGTGTATATGGAAATGATCTTGATCAATACGATATCATGTAAGGTTGTATTGGTGATCAGAGGGAATATTGGTGGATTACCCATGTAACCGCCATCCCAGTAATATTCACCGTTTATCTCAACAGCCTGAAATAAGAACGGTAAACAGGCGCTGGCAAGCACTGAGTCAACAGTGATCTCTTTGTTAGAGAATATCTTTGCCCTGTTCGTTTTTACATTGGTAGCACAAATGAAAAGTTTCTTCTTGTTGTATTTGTGCAAGTCTTCAAAATCGATCAGGTCATTTAAAATGTCGCGCAGAGGATTATAGTTGAAAGGGTTGAAATTATATGGCGACATGAATTGCGTTAGAGCATTGAACCAAAGGTATCCGGCACTGTTGTATAGGTCGCCTTGCCCAAAAGCCTGATCAAGTAAACCTGGTTTAAATAAAAAACTACCGCTTACCGCAATTTTCTTCCATAACTCTTCGAGTAATTCTTTTGCCTTGGCAGGACCGCCAATATGAAGTCCGTATGCACACGTTACAGCATTAACCGCGCCAGCGCTTGTACCGCACATAGCATCAGCCACAATATTCTCATCTTCAAGAAGTCTGTCTAATACTCCCCATGTAAAGGCACCATGTGCACCGCCCCCCTGTAATGCAACTCCCACATGTTTTATGTTTGACTCCATGATCTTAAATTTATTAATTTGTGTTGGGTATCTTGCCCTTTTTTACTTAATTGATGTTAATTCAACTCTCGTAATCCAACGATCGCATCGCTGTAATTAGGGTCAATACTTAAACATTTCTTATAATCTTCTGTTGCTTTTTTCTTATCACCTGATTGGGCATAACTGTATCCTCTTGCGAAATAGGCAGCGAGGTACTGATCATCCTGCTCTATGCATTTTGTGAAATGTTCAATCGCCTTGTTGTAATCCTTTTTAACATCAAGATATATCGCTCCGGTATTGTAATTGGCCTGAATAAAGGCATTGTCTTTCTCCAGAATTTTTTTGTACTCTTCTATGGCCTCATCAAACCTTCCCAGATCCTGCATAAGTTTAGCCTTGGCATAACTGGCTTCCAGATAAAATGGTTTTGTTCTAAGGGCATTATTGAAGTAATCAAAGGCAAGCGGGTTCTTTCGCGCTGCAAAAATGATCCCCAGATCATAATATGCATCCGTGAAATTGTTGTCCTGTTCAACTGCAGTCTCTAAACTAGATATAGCCTTGGAGGTATCGCCACTTTCTCTGTAAATACTGCCCTTTAAATAGTATCCTTTGGCAATGTTCTCATTTACTTTAAGCGCTTTGTTGATGTTCTCTATTGCTTTTTGGTATTGTTTAACAATGAAATACAATTCAGAAAGTTTCAAGAGTGCATCTGTGTTCTCTGGGAATTTTGTGGATACTCTTTCCAGAATTTCTTTTGTTTGACGTGTTTTGTTTTGAGCGAAATAAACATCCGCTAAGGTGATGTAATAATCCGCTTTGGTGCTGTCTAACCTAATAGCACGTGTTGCATCTCCAATAGCCTCTTCAAATTGTTTATATTGGATATAAAGCTGACTTCGTTTATTGTACAATTCAGGATTAGAGGGGTCATTCAATAACTCTGTATTAAGTGCCTTTAGTTCCGGACTGTTCAGTTTAATACTCAAAATATCCGCTTTTTCCTGTTCTTCTTTTGTAACAACTGCATTGTTGCAACTGTTCATTAACATCAGCAGGATCAGAATCGGAAATACGTGCAGTAGAGGTCTCATTGTTTAAAACTTAAAGATCATTGGCGTTCGCTATCATTTCTGCAATGTCCAAAACTTTGGTTTGCCCTTCCTTATTGAAATGTTTCACTCCGTCGGTCATCATGGTATTACAAAACGGACAACCAACAGCGATCACATCAGGGTTCAATGCCAAGGCTTCTTCGGCTCTTTCAACATTCACTTCCTTATTTCCTTTTTCTGCTTCCTTGAACATTTGCGCACCGCCTGCACCACAGCAAAATCCGTTGGCACGGCTTCGCTTCATCTCAGCAAGTTCTACGTCAAGTTTCTGGATGACCTCGCGAGGCGCTTCATACACATCATTTGCTCTTCCAAGATAACAAGGATCGTGGAACACAATTTTCTTGCCTTTGAATTCGCCACCGTTAACTTTAAGTTTTCCCTGATTGATGAGCTCCTGAACTAACTGTGTGTGATGTACTACTTCATAGTTTCCGCCAAGAGCAGGATATTCATTTTTTAATGTATTGAAACAATGCGGACAACCGGTCACAATTTTTTTAATGCCATACATATTCATCGTAGTGATGTTTTGCATGGCTTGCATCTGGTACAGGAACTCATTGCCTGCGCGTTTTGCAGGATCACCGGTACATCCTTCTTCGCTACCTAAAATGGCAAATTTGATACCTACATGATCCAATATTCTAACAATGGCCTTGGTTATTTTTTTTGCTCTGTCATCAAAACTTCCACTGCAGCCAACCCAAAACAAGATCTCCGGTGTTTCACCATTGGCCATCATTTCGGCCATAGTAGGTACTTTAATTGTATTGCTCATGTAAAATCAATTTTGAAAAACTTCAATTGAAACATCTTTTTTAACTAGATCGGTAAACCTTCCGGTATAGCGTGTTGCTCTTACCATATGGTTGTCTATCCAGTGGTAATTACCCCCTCTTGGTTTACCCATCAATAAACCATGGTAGTTAAATCCATTCGCTTTTAACCAGGCTTCTGTAACAGCACGGTGCTCCTCAGTTCTTGAGGTAAAGAAAGTGATGATGTGACCTTCGTCATACCATTTGTTCAATGTCTCAAGAGCTTCTGGGTATAAAGCGGCGGTGGCCATACGTTCAGGTTCTTCATTTGGAATATCATCACAAATAGTACCGTCGATATCGATCAAATAATTCTTTACGTTCGATGGTAAAACAGGGCTTAGTTTTTTTCCATTCTCTTCAATTTCTATCAATTGTTTATCCATAACTATTCTTAGTTTTCGTTGATCCAATTTGCTCTATCTGCCTGGCTGAATTGCCATGGCGCTCCATTGTTCTCCATGTTACTGAACATATTGGTAAGTTCAGCCGGACTCTGACTTTGCTCCATTACCAAATAACGACGCATTTCAACAATGATCTCAAGAGGATTAATGTTCACCGGACATTCTTGCACACACGCATTACAAGTGTTACATGCCCATATCTCTTCTTCAGTAATGTAATTTCCTAAAAGAGATTTCCCGTCATCCACAAAATTCGCTCCATTGGCATCCATGATGTTACCAACCTCTACCAATCTGTCACGTGTGTCCATCATGATCTTTCTCGGAGACAATGCTTTGCCTGTGATGTTCTGAGGACAAGCGGATGTGCAACGCCCACACTCTGTGCATGTGTATGCATCCAACAAGTTTTTCCATGTAAGATCCTGTACATCCTTTACGCCAAACCTAACCGGATTATTCGGATCGGTCTTCGGTTGATAGGAAGGATCAAAATTTGGAGCCACCACATCGGTCACAGAATCTAATGTTGTGAATTCACCTTTACGTTTTAAGTTTGAGTAATAGGTATTAGGGAAAGCAAGCAGACTTTGTATGTGTTTTGAATAAGGCAGGTAAACCAGGAATCCGAAAATACCAAGGATATGTCCCCACCAGCCAATGCGCTCGATCACATGAAGTGCAGGAGTACTGAAGCTGTCAAAAAATCCGTGCAAATTTGAAGAGATGATGAACTGAGATGTAGCATGAGTTTCACCTCTTGATTGAAGAACAAGATCGGCACCATTCATGGTCATGATGCAGCAAATAAGAATAATTTCCATGAAAAGGATCAGGTTCGCGTCTTTGCTTGGCCATCCTTTCAATTCAGGTTTTTGAAAACGAGCAAGGCGGATGATGTTGCGTCGTGATAAAAATGTGATCGTGGCTACAAAAGCAAGTAAAGAGAGGATCTCGATAAAATTGATGGTGAAGGTATAAAGTCCTGCAAACGCGGTTCCATCCATGGCATGCCACAAACGTCTGTGTCCGCCTGATACACCATCCACAATGATCTCCAGCAATTCGATCTGCGTGATCACAAAAGCAGCATAAATAAAAAAGTGCATAATTCCGGCAACAGGTCTAACAACCATTTTGCTTTGGCCAAAGGCCACTTTAAGCATTGTTTTTAAACGTTCTTGTTTGTTGTCCGTTAGGTCAATATCTCTTCCAATAAGTATATTCCTTCGGATCTTTTTTACGTTCAAATAAAAAAAGGCTCCACTGCCAATCAACAGGAGTGTAAATACTATGGCACTGATCATAAAAACTTAGTCTTTAGGTTTGTTTTTGTCTTTTCTACCGAAAACAGAGAAATGGATATAACGTTCTGGGTTATACCTCAGATCTTTTAACAATTTATCAAGGTCTTCGGTAGATCTGTTAAGGTTGTAATATAACGTGTCATTTTTAGCAAGTTTACCTAAGGTTCCCTGACCTTTATTGATGCCTGCCAGCAATACGTTAAGTTCACGCATGGATTTATCGGCATTGGAAATTGCGCTTTTCAATTCCGCTTTTGCCAGGCTATCACTCATGGTGTTAAGATTTGTAAGGATGTTGTCTATTTTTTTACCATTCTTATCCAGGTTATCGGTAATGCTGTTCAGGTTGGAAAGAATGGATGAGATCTTTGCCTTCTCACTGCCAACAAGCTCATCCAATTTATAGGCAGTTTGTTCAAGGGTTAAAATTGCCTTACGAACACTTTCAAAGGATTTGTCAAGATTCTCGCGCGTTTTTGCGTTCAATACAGAGTTCACAACAGTCATCACAGAATCAATACTACTGATCAGATTCTCTGCTTAGGCTTGCAAAGGGGCTATACGTTAGTCTACGGACGAATTTAAACATTCTTCTGTTTCAGCCAACAGGGAGTCGCCGCTATTCACATACTCTGTGCTGTTGCTGTATATGATCTCTACTGCTTTTGATCCTAAAAGATCGGAGCTGATTGCTTTGGCCACAGAACCTTTATGTATTTTCAGATCCTCGGTCAGAAGAAACTTTACAAGCACTTGATAATCGTTCCCTTTTTTAATGAGTTGGATGTTGCTTACCTGTCCGATCTTATAGCCATTGACCAACAGAGGGTTAGCAGGTATCAAACCATCGATCTTAGGATAAACTGCGTACAAATAATACTTGTGAGAAAAAAGGTTGGAACCTTTTAAAAAGTTCAATCCCCAAATAAAAGCAGCAATGGCAACAACCACTCCCAGCCCTATTTTAAATTCTTTACTTAACTTCACAGTCAGCTATATTTTTAAAAGCCTAAATATAGCTAATATTTGCGGATAAATCCTTAAAAAAATATGCAGAAATTAAAGAATGAGGAGCTGAACAGGATGAGTACCGATGAGTTTAAAAAAGCTCTGAAAGTGCCTGTGGTATTGGTTTTAGATAATATCCGGAGTTTGCATAATGTTGGTTCGGCATTTAGAACAGCGGACGCTTTTTTACTGGAAAGCATTTATTTATGCGGCGTTACGGGTACCCCTCCCAATAAGGAAATTGAAAAGACTGCTTTGGGAGCAACTCAAAGTGTAGACTGGACCTATGTTAAATCAACAGATGAAGCCATTGATCATCTTAGATCAAAAGGCTATAAGATCTATTCAGTTGAACAAGCCACAGAAAGTGTGAAGTTGAATTCTTTAGGTGAACTCTCAAAGGAGAAATGTGCACTTGTTTTTGGAAACGAAGTGTATGGAGTAGAGGAGTCGGTGATCGAAAAAAGTGATGCGGTCATAGAGATCCCACAGAACGGTACCAAGCACTCCTTGAATGTATCGGTGAGCATTGGTATTGTCCTGTGGGAGTTCTTAAGAGACAAATTCAATAGTTGAAGGCAATGCCTGAATTCTTAGGTGAACGCACCTGATATGACAATGTGATCTTTTTACTGTCTTTACCCTGAATTGTTGTGCGCCATTTCAGTTTGCCGGTGATCTCGTCGTATCCTGCACCTGACAGGTTTTTTT
>DAISHL010000131.1:0-6064 GCA_036822555.1 Bacteroidota bacterium
ACCTTCTGTTTGCTGCACCATTGTTCTCAGTGTTTGATGATAAGTTTGTGGATGGAAAGGCCTTTGATTTTTCATATGACAGAGGGCCACAACCTAATAAGATCCAGGAATGGAGAGATGATCCCAAAAGAAGTTATTACAGAGTAGGAGATACCGTAGCCGTAAAATTCTGTCACATTGGTAAAGTGGAATACGATTTCTGGAATACCTATTACCAGAACAAGGCAAGCAATTCAAATCCTTTTTCAGCTCCTGTGAACATCAAGAGTATGTTTGGCGATAATGAGAATGTGTTTGGCGCCTTTGTGGCTTATTCACCTTACTTTGATACCTTGGTGATCAAACCAAAGCCCTGATCATTTTCTGATAAAATCCAATACGGCCTTTTTGTAATTGTCTATGCCCCATATCACAGGTACATTAGGATGTCCGGCCTCTGGTATGCGGTGTTCTTCACGATAAATACCTGTGTAATTCTTATAGATCGTATGCCCATGTGTTTCCACATTCAGAAATTGATCCTCTTCACCGTGGATCCACATGAAAGGTTGTTTTACATTTTTAATTTCCTCAGCATTGTCAATTTTCAATTCGGTAAAATAAATGGCAGGCATATTCAATTGCGACGCATCCTGTACCATCACCTCTGAGCTTGCAAAGGGTGATTCAAGAATGAGTTTGCTTGGCGTAAGTGTTCTTGGCTTTCCGCTGAGCTCCGTGGCTGCAGCACTTCCCAAACTGAACCCATAAATGAATGTTCTGCTGTTGGTGAGGCCTTTGTCCTTTAACCATTTCATACAGGCATCCACATCTGCCATCATGCCTTTCTCGGTTGGACTTCCCTTGCTCATGCCAAAGCCACGGTAATCCATCATCATCACACCGTAATTGTTCTTTCCTCCCAGGTGCGCCAATAGCTTGGCCCTGTTGTAATAGTAATCCATATGCCATTTGTTGCCATGGCAGTATATGATCACAGTGTCTGTGGCAATGCGTTTCAATGAACCTAAATAAACAGCATAGATCTCTGTGGCTTCGTTTTCATCGGCTGCTTTCGATTCAAGTTTCAATAAGTGTATCACTGAATCGTGCAAGGCATAGGAAGCATCGAGGGTCACTTCCTGCTCACCCTTGTAATTTTCCAAGCCATAGGATTCAAGCTCTTGTTTATTGAACAACATTGGATCGAGCTTCATGCATGAAGAAAGGAACAAACCACAAAACAGGATGTATACGTTTATTTTCATCAGAACTTCCTTGTAAGATTATAAAACAAACCAAATGCGCCTTTACCGTTCACGCCTATATAGTCAACCACACCGGGATAAATGTTCGCATTGGGCATCATGTATTTTACCTCAAACTGATGGTACCATTTGGTGTTGGTGATAGTGTATCCCATTTGCAAACCCGGGATCAGCCAATGAGGCTGCGATTCGTTATGAGCTCGCTTCTTGCTGGTATCAAACCAGTTATGCATTCCTAAATAAAGAAATCCTTTAGTGAATTCGTAGCGAGCATTCCAATCAAAACTTGGCCAGAGCCTTACTGAAGAGGCATCTTTATAACTCACGGCCGATTGCAATGACGGTGTAAACGATAGCCCGATCTTATCTTTCGAATACACATCAATACACGCTCCAAGATCTACCTGCATATTGCCAAATAACTGTGAAGTGGTATGCAAGCCACCAAATGCGGTTATCTTATCATGTAACCCATGTGCATAGGAAATGGTTGTAAAGGGCAGGGGAACGGGTGCACCGCTGAATTTAATGAGTGAGCCGCCAAAGCTGGCTGAGGCTGTTCTTTCGCCTTTCTTCAGGGGTTTCACAACCCGCGAGGGCGTGCAGGCATAAAACAAAAAGAGTGATAAGATCATCAAACAGCTTGTTTGGGTTATCTTATCACTCCTTAACATGTACAGTAAAAACCTATTTATACTTTTTGTTCGCTGTATTTTTTCATGAAGTCCATGGCTGTATCTACCATGTTGGCACTGCCAATGAACAAAGGCGTACGCTGATGCAGTTCTTTGATGTCGATCTCCATGATGCGTTTCTCTCCATTGGTGGCTTTGCCGCCGGCTTGCTCTAATATAAAGGCCAATGGATTGCATTCGTACAATAAACGTAATTTGCCGTTTGGCGATTTGGTGGTAGTAGGGTAGATGTAAACACCACCTGTAATAAGGTTGCGGTGAATATCTGCCACACCTGAACCAATATAACGTGAAGAGAATGGTCTGCTTGTTGCTTTGTCTTCTTCCTGACAATACTTAATGAATTTTTTAACGCCATCAGGGAAATGCAAATAGTTGCCTTCATTGATGGAATATACATTGCCGTCTTTTTTGGTTTGCATGTTCGGGTGAGATAAACAAAACTCACCAATGCTCGGATCAAGGGTAAAACCATTCACGCCTTTTCCTGTGGTGTATACCATCATACAGCTGCTGCCGTATATCACATAACCGGCAGCCACCTGCTCGGTACCGCGTTGCATAAAATCTTCCAGGGTACCCGGACCATTCAACGACTTGCGACGGTAAATGGAAAAAATCGTTCCAACAGATACGTTCACATCAATGTTTGACGAGCCATCCAAAGGATCAATGGCCACTACGTATTTTGCACTCTTAGAGATCTCTGAATCAATAGGGATGATGTCATCGTTCTCTTCACTGGCAATGGCACAAACTTCTCCACCTGCCTTAAAAGCTGCAATGAATTGCTCATTAGCGAACACATCCAGCTTCTTTACTTTTTCTCCCTGCACATTGGTGTCACCTGTTTCACCTAATATTTCAGCCAAACCGGCCTTGCTTACCTCGCGGTTCACAATTTTTGAGGCAATGCCTATATCTCTTAAAAGTCTTGATAGTTCGCCTTTAGCGTATGGAAAGTCAGATTGTTTTTCAATGATGAACTGACCTAAAGTTTTCACGTTCATGAGTAATTTTTCTAATGTTTACCTAATGTAAAAGAATATTGTTTAAGGATAAATTTAAGTTATAAACCGCGTTATTTTCCTAGGTCTTCGTGCAGAAAATCATGCCAGTCTCCTAGATTAGCGATCACCTGAATTTTGCGGTAAGCTTCGTGGAAAGCTTCTTCAGACTCTTGTGAATTTAAAACCTTGATTCGGTATTTGTCAAAATTAGAGAGTGCAAATTTCTCTTCACTGCTTAATTTCTGACCACTGAATTCCTTATCACGAAGATCGTTGATGCTGGTGGTTAGGGTCTTTGTAGACTTTGAGAAGAGTTTGCTTAATATGTCAATACGAGATTCCACAACTCAAAAATAAAGCAATGACAGCTGTGTTTGTGGT
Organism: Bacteroidota bacterium; assembly: GCA_036822555.1. GTDB lineage: Bacteria > Bacteroidota > Bacteroidia > B-17B0 > Aurantibacillaceae > Aurantibacillus. The sequence continues at coordinate 3,334 of DAISHL010000131.1, forward strand.
TACTCACTGCTATGTTTCTAACATAGAATTGTTAATTTGCGTATCTTTGATCGTATGAATACCAAAGGAAAACTAGTGTTAATGCTTGTGTCGCTCTTGTTGCTTGTGATGCACTCTTCCGCCAAACCCAAGACCTCGTGTTACGAGTTCTGGTGGTCTGTGGCACACCCGTTTGCAGCCATGAAAGTAAAGAACACATATAAGAAAGTATACCCCTTATTCAACGACGAAGCCCTGGACCGACAGCTGGATACCTTCAGTGTGAACGGTAAGTTGGATGCCTTTCGTCACGTATTTTATATGGCCGCATTTGCACAAAAGGTAAAGGCCAAAAAACTGGTAAAGCTTGGCAAGGCACATGAACGAACAAATTACCTGCAGTTCAAAAAAGATCCTGAACGAAAAACGCATCAACAGGACAGCATCAGTTGTGAGATGGACCTGAAGAACAATTTGATTGGGATTCAATTGGGTGTTGCAAATAAAAAAGCCAGTCTGCAAGAGTTGAAAGCAAAAGCCATTGAATTGGTGCAGACCAATAACGTGCATTACATTTTACGTGACAGAAAAGGGAAATACATTGATTGCAATAATGCCACCATTAATATTCAGGACTATAACGGCAAATGGTACATTCCGCTATGCATGACCCTGGTAAGCGGAATTCATGTGGATGACGCTAAGTAGAAGAAGCTAGCTTACATGCTTTGCAATTGATCATAAGTGAGCTTGCAGTTGATCCATTCAGCATCCAAATTGGCATTGTAATTCTTGTAAAAATCAATGGCCGGGGTATTCCACTCCAGCACTTGCCATTCCATACGTTTCACCTTTTGGGCCTTGGCCACCTTTACCATTTCATTGAACAGCAGCTTGCCGTAGCCATGCCTGCGCTCGCTTTCGGTAACAATAATGTCTTCCAGAAATAAACATTTGCCTTTCCAGGTGCTGTATTTGTAATAATACAAAGCAATGCCAACGATGGTATTGTTCTTTTCACCCACAAAGAATTCAAATTGTTTGTCGTTGCCAAAGCCCCATTCTTCCATTTGCTCTACAGTAACTTCCACCTCATTCGGTGCTTTTTCATAAATGGCCAATTCCTTGATCAATCCTAATACCTGCGGAAGATCAGTCTTCGATCCTTTTCGTATGTTCATTGCTTGAATAATATTTTTTGATCACAATTTTTTGCAGAATGCGCTTGATGATGAGTTCACCAATTACCATGTAGTAGTCGCTATCCTGTTTGCTTCGGAGTTCTTTTTTCAAACGTGTTTCATTGATATCAACCCTGTACAGTAAATGCTGCAGGTTGAACCCGCTGCGTTTTTCATTTTGCTTCAATACCTCCACGATCGCACTTTGTATAACGTTCAGGTCAGTGGGCAGAGTGGCTATAATCTCAGAACTGCATCCGCACTCTTCAAAATCTTTTTTCAGTTGATCCTTAAAAAGAGAGAACAATTCCTGCGAACGCAAAGATTCAGCTATCTGAAGTTCATTAGCCATTCTGTTTCAAAAGGAGTCTTTCTACGGGAGTATTGTTAAGGATGTGTGATTCAATGATCTCTCTTACGTCTTTCTTATGCACACCCACATAAAATGTACCATCCGGATAAATGGCCACGGTTGGGCCAAAATCGCATATACCAAGGCATCCGCTTTTGTTTGCGCGGGTCTTCAGGTTCACGTTCAGGTCTTTGAGTTGCTTTTTAAATTCGCCAACCAGCTCTAGCCCATGTGCCTCACCACAACTTAACCGTTCGCTGCCGGTGCGTTGATTGGTGCAAACAAAGATATGTACATCGTATACTTTCATAAACAAAATAAGGTTTAATTTGTACTTGTATTATGGCAAAGATACTAATTACAGGCGGAACCGGACTTATTGGTACACACTTATCTCATTATCTGAGTTCGAAAGGACATGAGATACACATTGCCACGCGCAGGCCGTTGAAGGTTAGTTCTCCATACAGAGTTTTTTTAATGGATACCGACAAAGGCTTCTTAGATGGTGCTTCGCTGGATGGTGTGGAATACATTGTGAATCTGGCAGGGGAGGGCATTGCAGATCAGCGCTGGACCGATGAAAGAAAGAAGACCCTGATAAGCTCGCGTACACAACCCGTACATTTGGTAACCGAACATGTGTTACGAAACAAACAACACATCAAAGGATTGGTAGGAGCCAGTGCCATTGGCTATTACGGCGCTTTAACAGTGCCGGGCATCTTTAAAGAAAGCGATGCCCCGGGAAATGATCTGATGGCCAAAACCTGTGTGGCATGGGAAGAGGCCTATATGGATCTGAGTGCTCATGCCGAGCGATCGGTGTTATTGCGCATAGGTGTAGTGCTTACTCCTAAAGGTGGGGCTTTGAAAAAAATGAGTGCCCCTTTTAAAATTGGATTTGGTGCTGCTTTAGGAAGCGGCGCTCAATACATGCCCTGGATACATATGGATGATCTGGTGCGAATGATTATCGATTCACTTTTTGGCAACATGGCTTCGGGTGTATATAATGCGGTGGCTTCTGAACATGTCTCCAATCAACAATTCTCTCAAAAACTGGCAGAACATTTTGGCAAGAAGCTATGGCTCCCGAATGTGCCGGCCTTTGCCTTGAAACTGGCCATGGGCGAAATGGCGGTGATGTTGCTCGAAGGCAGCAGGGTAAGCAATGAGAAGATCGTGAAGGCGGGGTTTGAGCTCAGCTATAACTCTT
>DAISHL010000132.1:0-988 GCA_036822555.1 Bacteroidota bacterium
TGTGCATTCCGATGTAGTACTTTCTATTAATTAGGTTAATAGTTTTGTAGATATCAGATTCAATGAGTGCAAGATCGTGAATCTCAGCAATTCAATTATCAGAGATATTGTTGATGTGCAGCCTGAACGTGACAAAGTACATATTCGCGAGTTGAATTTGACAGATACACGTATACTTGGCAGGCTATTCATTAACTGGAGGGAGAATCATGTGGATCAGTTAATCTATAATCAAAAAAAGACCACTTACTTTCAGAAGGCCGAACAATTTAGTATTTTAAAGAAGAATTTCAGGGTGAATGGTCAATATGAAGATGAGGACCTTGCATATATTTAGTACTAAAGATGTGAAGCGATTGCAAATTTAAACAAGGAAAAGGAAGGTTCATTGACAGAGAAAATATATGCATATCCTAAATATTATTTTCAGAAATATGTTTTCGATTATGTTGGCCGGTATGCAACAGAACCTACTCTTGTACTGGTTAATGCACTTGTGGCTGTGTTTTTGTTTGGACTGATCTATTATTTCACAACAGTTTATTTTGGAGATTCCGGATCCATTAGAACCACACTTCCGGATGATTTGAATCATTTTCAGGAATTTTGGAACAGTATCTATTACAGTGCAATTACATTTTTTACGATCGGGTATGGCGACTACTTTCCTAACGGTTGTTTAAAGCCGATTGCCGCGTTTGAAGGGTTCTCTGGCGTATTTTTAATGAGTTACTTTACTGTAGCTTTTGTAAGACGTATTTTGAGATAAAATGATGAAGAGAGAATTATATTCTCCTATTATCTGAAATTATTATTTCTTTATTGCGCTGTTAAATGGAACCCTGTTGGCTATTGATCTGGCCAGTGTCACCTCGTCGGTGTATTCCAATTCTTCGCCTACTGCTATTCCGCGTGCTATGGCACTCATTGAAATATTGTAGGGGGCAAGTTTTTTGTAGATGAAAAAAGATGTGGTCTCACCTTCCAT
>DAISHL010000132.1:998-5995 GCA_036822555.1 Bacteroidota bacterium
TGGTTGCATTTAAAGCAAGGATAATTTCTTTTATCTCACCAACAGAGGCTTTTTGGATTAGTGTTTCAATGTTCAGGTCTGCAGGTCCTATGCCTTCAAGCGGAGAGATCAATCCACCAAGAACGTGGTATAGTCCTTTGAATTGTCCGGTTGATTCAATGGCTAATATATCCCTGAAATCCTGAACAAGACAAAGAATGGAGTTGTCTCTGTTGCTGTTGCTACAAATGGTACACACTTCTGTTTCACTAATGTTGTGACACTTGGTACAGAATTTTAAACCTGATTTCAAGTGTTCCAATGATTGAATGAATGCCTCGATCATGGCCTTGTCTTGTTTTATCAAATGCAAAACATGTCTCAATGCGGTTTTTTTACCAACACACGGCAAGCCAGAGAAAGAATCTACTGCTTGTTCAATTATTTTGGAACTGATCTCAATGTGCTTTCTCTTATAAAATTCGGCTTTGTGGCAGATTCAAAGAAATTTCTTTATTAAAACTTATTCAATGGATTTTGTTTAGAAAATATGACCCTCACACTATTTATAAGAGCCAATTATCACAAATTTTAAGCATGATTTCCCCGTTAGCCATAGTTGTATTTATCCTTGCTTATTTTTTAATTCTATAGGCAATGGGATATGTTACTTCTCGCGAAGCAGATTCCGCTTCATATTTCTTGGGTAACAAATCGTCACCATGGATCCTGGTTGCCCTTGGAATGATCGGTGATTCCTTAAGCGGTGTTACCTATATTTCTGTTCCAGGTAAAGTAGGGGTGGCGCATTTCTCATACCTTCAGATCGTACTAGGTTATTTTGTAGGGTATTTTATCATTTCACACATTTTATTGCCTCTCTATTACAGGTTGAATCTTACCTCAATTTACGAGTACCTGCTATCAAGGTTCGGAAGGATAACCCAGAAGACTGGCAGTATGTTCTTTATTCTTTCACGCTTGCTGGGGGCAGCGGGCAGATTGTATTTGGCTGCCAGTGTCATCCAGTTCTTTGTGTTTGACAGATTATTTGGCGATAAGGTGCCGTTTGGACTGAGCGTTTCTGTTATTTTATTTCTGATGTTGTTGTATACCTATAAAGGTGGTATTAAAACACTGGTTTATACGGATACTATCCAGAGTTTATTTCTTGTGGCGGGTGTTGTGCTTTCCATTGTAGCCATTACTGATCAGATGGGTATATCCTTGATAGAAGCTGCATCGCGTGTTGTAAGTTCAGAACATTCGCAGTTCCTATTCTTTGATGTGAACAGGTCTAATTTCTTTTTAAAGGATTTTATTGGCGGCATATTCACTGCCGCTGCAATGACAGGATTGGACCAGAATATGATGCAAAAGAATTTGAGTTGTAAAACATTGCCGGAGGCGCAAAAGAATATTTTCTGGTTCAGTATTATTATGCTTGTGGTAAATGTGTTTTTCCTTTCACTAGGGGTGCTTATTTATCAATACTATGAATATGCAAACTTAGCTTTGCCTATGAATGCCGAAACCGGAAAAGTGCTTACTGATCAGGTATTCCCTAATTTGGCATTGAATCATTTGGGGATGTTCGCAGGCCTAGTTTTCATCTTGGGCTTAACAGCAGCCACATTCAGCAGTGCTGACAGTGTGCTTACAACTCTGACAACCTCAGCCTATATTGATGTGCTGGAAATGGATAAACGTTATGCGATGCCAGAGGAAAAAAAGAACAGATACAGGACCATGATACATATTGGATTTACCATTCTTCTGTGGCTGATCATACTTTTATTTAAACAATTGAACAAGAGCGCACTTGTAGATACCATTTTGGTTGTGGCAGGTTACACGTACGGACCATTACTTGCTTTGTTCATGTTGGGATTGTTCACTAAAGTACATTTGAATGATAAGTTGGTGCCTTTAGCATGTATAGCAGGACCAGTGATATGTTACCTTATAAACATCAGCTCCTCATCATTACTTGGAAATTATCAGATAGGGATGGAGCTCATCATTATGAATGCAATGATCACAGCTCTGCTATTGTTATTGTTCAGGAAAAAGAAACCGATTTAATCCACTTCAAAAGACACAATACAAATGTCATCCGTTTGGTTGGCGTTTTCCCTCCAGGCATGAATGGCATTCAGGATCTTGCGTTTACGATCCTTTAAAGGAGCCGATTCAACACTAAGTAAGATCTCCTTGAACCTTTTATTACCCAAGCGTTTATCATTAGCTGAACTGAACTGATCAATGGCCCCGTCAGAGGTCATGTATATTTTATCGCCGGATTGTAATTGAACCAAAACCGCATCGTAATTTGCTTTGAGGTTCTTGTTCTCAATTCCAATAGGTTTTCGATTGCCTTTGAATTCAATGATCTCACCATTTCTGTTCAAATAGATGGTTTGCATGGCGCCAGAGTAAAGCAATGTGTTGTCTGCTTTTTTATATGTACAAAAGGATATGTCCAAACCATCATTAACATCCTCGTCAGTATTTTTTTGATGAAAGGAATTGTAAATACTGTTGCTAAGCAGATCTAATATGATGCCCGGATTATAGTTCTGCCATTTATCAATGATCGTGTTCAGGTAAGTAGTAGATAAAATTGAAAGTAAGGCGCCTGAAACTCCATGTCCTGTGCAATCTCCAACAGCCAATAAGGAATAACCGCTCAACTCTTTCACCCAGTAGAAGTCACCGCCCAGCGCATCACGTTGCTGAAGTAAGGCAAAGGATTTGCTGAATACTTTTTTCAGATTGTCTTCATTCGGCAAAAAGGCATCCTGAATACGCTTCGCATAATTGATGTTCGCGCTGATATTCTTGTTTTTTTCTGAAATGATCTCTTTGTTGATCAACTGATCGATGATCAATTGCGTTGATGAGATGATCTGGTTGATAGTGCCACGCAATTCATTGAAGTTGCCGGGTACATTAGAGAATAAATTGATGGATGCGTATAATTTATGATTGATATAGATAGGTATAGCATAAGCAGATCGTATACCGCTATAATACCATTTCTTTTCATCTTCGATCAATTCCGGCTTCAGGTCATAATCAGTGATGTCATATACGCCTTCTTTGATAAAGGAATTCAATATGAAGATCTGATCAAAAGGGATATCCTTAAAGCGCACGGCGTTGTGTTTTCTGCTAATGTGATGTAGAAGGCCAATACGTTTGTCAAAATCAAATTTTAGTACTGAGGCGCGTTCAATGTTATTTAATTTATTGAATAAAAGATCAAGTAGATCTTCAAATACTTCTTCAACCTTTAAGTTATTAATGAGTTTGTTTTGTGCTTCATTTAAAATTGCCAGGTTCTTATTCTGCGCTTCGATCTCATCATTTTTCTGGTCAATGAGTTGCTTGTTCTCAAATTGTGTGAGTGCTACTTGCAATACGTTCGCAATTTCAATAACAGTGCCAAGGTCATAATCTTTATATACATTGAGTTTCTTTGAGTAAACTGCAACAAATCCTTTGTTCTTGTCCTGAGGCTTTATAGGGGAAATAAGAATGCTTCTAGCATTGGTGGTTGGTTGATTCAAAGTCCTTAAACTATTGATCACCGATCTGTCAGAATCATTATCAAGATTGAGTATTCTGTTCTGTATTTGTTTTAGGAATTCAATTTGTTCCGGGTTAGGTTTTACTGTTTGCTCAAATGTAAATGTGTTGAACTTGTTGATGAAATAAGATTTCAGTTCATTCTTTTGTTCATTATAATAATTAAAGGTATACGATTTGGCATCGTGCCAGTCTTTGTTAAGCCTTTTTAGGATGGTGTTGTTCAATTCATCGAATGACGAGGTTTTAATAACGATCTCTTGAAACCTGTTACGTGTTGCAAGGTTCTCATTCACTACTTCAAGTTGCTTTGAATAAGCTTCGATCTCTTTGTTCTATTTCTCAATGATCTTGTTCTTTTCAAATTCAATCACATAGGTTTTAATGTAATTGGCAATGTCGCTTATGAAATGTGTGTCATTCTTTGCGTAGTCATACTCGAAGTCTGTAAACAATCCAATGAAACCAAACAGATCCAGATTATCTGTGAAGCCATGGATCAATGCGTTCTTTGCAAATTTTGGTTGATCCAATGTATGTAACATGTTCACGTCATTCAATCCGCCGAATGAATGGTAGTTTTTTGAAGTAAGTTTAACCAAGGCTTCCTTGATGGTCTCGTTATAATCATGTATGGTTTGCCTTACCTTTTTATTGAACTTGTCCGTATAAAAAATATGGATCTTGCCTTCCTGAATAAAGTTGAGGGTGATGAATTGCGTTGTTCTTGAATTGCCAATGAGGCTCAATAAAACAGTATCTGCAAGTGCTTCAATTGTTTTTGCACCAAGAATGGATTGTTTCAGTTCATAATTGGTCTTAAGGTCATTGAAATAGTTGCTCAATTGCTCCTCAGCTTTCACACGCTCGGTTATATCGCGACAAATAGCCTGCGCCCCTAAGAATTTTTTAGTTACCGGATCAATCTTAAATATGATCTGTTGGCCAAGCCATATGACCTTTTTGCTTTTAGTAATAATTGGGAACTCAATGTAAGTTTCAAAATTATTTTTCTTGAGTTCATTGATGTTGTGGTCCAACACTCTGTTCAAATGTTCCGGATCGATCAATTCTTTGAAGTTCATTTTAGCGAATTCGTCCATGGAATAACCGGTTACCATTACGGCAATTTCATTCACATAGGTGAATTGTCCGTTCTTATCGGTTGTGTAAATGATGTCTTTCGCATTCTCTACAATATGTTTGAACTCCCTCTCTTTTTCCTGTTTTTCTGTGATGTCTGATCCAATGGCTATGGTAGTACCGTTTGACAAACGGTTATTCTCCCACTGGATCCAAATCCGATTGCCGTGTTTGGTCTCCAGATGCACAACGCTTGTTTTGTCAACGGTTCCATCGATTATTTTTTCTTTGGTCTTCTTATCTCCTTCGATCATTTTACGAACCAGCCACCATCCATTTCCAAG
>DAISHL010000133.1:0-5974 GCA_036822555.1 Bacteroidota bacterium
TATCAAGGGGATCGAAAGTCAAATAATCAAATCCAAGACCCAAAAGTCAAAAATGCTGTAAATTATCCACCATTCTTTTGGGATCATGCTAACTTTTACGTATGGGGCATTAATAAACAACAACCATTAGCAGTAGATGAATTTTTTCGATTGGAACCATTTGTAATGAGCAATGGTTCGATATATCATCGATTAAACATACGCGGTGATGTTATAACGATTAAAGAAGGCGATACTAATGACAAGAGTGTATGAACCAGGCAAACTTCCCTATAATGATTATTCTGAACGGATGCCTGATCTTATTTTTGAATATGATGAAAACCTAAAGGTGAATAGTGATGGATTACCAGATCCACAAATTGATCCTCTTATCCCTGGTGCTCCTGTACCGTTGCGTAAGGTGGGCATCGCGCCGATTGATCTCCCTATCCGAGTACCTCGGAGGGATGGCACTGAGCAAGTACTACAAGCTCAGGCTTCGCTCTATGCCTCGCTTGACGACCCAAAAGCGAAAGGCCTTAACTTATCAAGATTCTACTTACTCATCCACGAAGCCATCGATAATCAATTATCCAACGATGGGATCAAGCGTGCGCTTAAAGCCGCTGCTGAAAAGCAAGGAGCTACCCGTGCTAGGGCCAAGCTCCGCTTTAGATATCCCTGGGCTCAGCGCTCTTTACGCTCCAACCTTTTGGGGTACATAGGATACGATGTTGAGATTGAAGGTGTGTATAGTAAAATACGCAAAGAAATCGGCCGTGAATACGAATATATGGCCGGAAATGACGAATGGGTAAAAGAACCAATATATGATGATGTGGAGGAGTATAAATTCTTCTTGACAGTCAAATATGTGTATTCTTCAACTTGTCCATGTTCATTTGAACTCGCCTATGATGCACGAAAGCGACGTGATGTTGCGGCAAATGCTCACTCACAGCGTTCGATTGCAACAATTAAGATAGAGTATGAACCAGACAAAATGGTTTGGATTGAAGATGTACTTGAGATGGCACGTCAAGAAATCCCTACCGAAGTACAGGTTGTTGTAAAACGAGTAGATGAACAGGCTTTTGCTGAGTTAAATGGTTCCAACCTCTTGTTTTCTGAAGACGCGTGTCGTATTCTATACGCAAGATTGGATAAATGGTATGATGAGGGACGTATTCGTGATTTCTCGATTGCGGTAGAGCATATTGAGTCCCTTCATCCATGGTCTGCTATTGCAGTGACATCAAAATTTGATGATGAGGTACATTTGAAATGAGTGATGATCTTACTTTTTATGAATTACTAGATGAAGTTCGGATTTTTGGTGATGTGATACTAGCATCAAATGAGAAAGCTGTTTGCGCAACGTATGAAAAAGACGATACGCAATTTATTGTGCTTCACTCTTTTGATAAACCTCAACAGATTCAATTGATGTTCAATGAACTCGAAAAAGATAAAATGGTAACAAGAACGTTTACTATTGACCCGAATATCCTAACACATGTTATTACACGAGTTGTTCGTGAGGCGAAAACAAAGAGAGAAGAGGCATTTATATGAGCGATAATCTAACACGTAGCGTGGTAAAAACCCGCTCAATGGTTACAGCAACCTTTCAATTAGAAGGTGTTCATCAATTTCTAGCTGTAGATGAAATGCTCAAAGAGCAAAGTGCTTTTGATAATAATAAAGACGTCCCCTTTCTCGATGTTTCTTTTTTAAAATTTCCTCATCGACACATATTCAAGTTTGAAATCGCTGTAGATGTCCATCACAATGATCGCGATATTGAATTCATTCAGTTGGGTCGAATTCTATGTAACGCAATGAAATTGAAATATCCAATCCAGCAATTTGGATGCCATAATTTTGGCAATCGTAGTTGCGAGATGTTGGCTGAAGAAGTATTGGAAATATTCCTCAGTATCTTTCCTCATTATCTTGGCGAAGTAACTATCCAGGTTTGGGAAGATGAAGAAAATTCGGCTTTTGCTTTGTTTAATGTAACAGATATGAGTGAAAATAATGATTAAATTTGCACATATTATGCCAACTTCATATCTTCGTGAAATTGGCCACCTTTCTTCTTGCGATCTTGTTTTAGCTCATGAACTGAAAGCAAACACAAAATATCGAGAATGGTTTTCTACCAATCCATCTAAATGTTTGTACCGAGGGCAAACAATTTTGGTCAAAAGAATAATGGACAATGGAGCCTTTGAATTAGGACAAAGTATGGAGCCAGATCAGCTTCTTGATTTGGCTCGTGATTGTCATGCTACACATATAGTATTGCCTGATTATCCAGGATTAGATCCTGAGATGACAATAGACTCAGCTAGAAGATGGGCACCTATCTTTAACCAAAACGGGTTTCGGACATTATTTGTTCCTCAAGGAAGAATTGGAAATATCGATGACATACTTAGATGTCTAAGGTATGCAGTAAGGGATCAATATATCAATGAGATAGCTTTGTCTATTATTGCTATTCCAAATGCTTATGGTGTCTATGATAAACCATTTCATAGAACTTTATCTAGATGGAAATTTCTGAAGGAATTGCCACAATTAGATAGATCCATATTTCTTGAACTTAGAGATATTCCAATGCACATGCTTGGTTTATTAGATGGTGTTCAAGAAATCGCTTTAGTTAAACAAGCTTCTACTTGTATGGGATATAATATCCAATCATGGGATTCATCAGCAGCCGTGTGGTATGCTCACAACAATGAAAGCGTTGATGATGGTACTCCATTTGGAAGATTGCATGGAAAAATGTCAAAAGAAGTCGACTTTAATGCTGATTGCAATAATAAGTCATTAGAGTTGGCACGTAGAAACATTAGAATCATTGAGGATTTATTAGTATGATTAAACATTCTTGGAATATGATTTCACCACTGAACCCATCTCTGGATGAGCAGTGCGAACAGCAGAACGCTACTGATTTCACCTGTGATAAGATTTTTAATCTGTCATACATTAGTCCATCTTGTACGTCGGTTTTTAAAGATCGCGTAGAACATAATGTTATCAAGGAAGAGTTTTACCCGACAACTTGGGATGTGCCTCATATTGGTTGGTTTCTTGCACCTGGCTTCTATGAAACTGTTTCTAACGTATGGGTAGAAATTCCTTTTGGTAAAGCTGGTTGGATCGTACAACGATCATCACTAAATAGAAATGGGATCATGGTGATGGGTAGTTTATATGATTCTGGTTATAATGGAACAATTAACTCAACCATCTACGTAATGAACCCTGCTGGCGTCTTTATTGAACAAGGCGCACGTATTGGACAGTTCATTTTAGCAGATGCTGAAACGAGAAAAATGTATGATGGTCAGTATCAATCAGAAAAGAGATCAGAAGATGCCAAGAAAAACGAATAAACCCGTGACGGAAAACGTCACCCCAAACACAACACCTGATGAAGGAACATCTGTTCTAGATGCAAACGCAGTAGTAAATGTAGCAATATTACCAATTAAATCAGCATCTGAGCTGTCTTTAAATGCACGTTGGTTATCAGAAAGATTAAATAGCTTACTTTATCGTATTCACAGTGAACAATTTACAGAAAATGAAATAAACAAACTAAGAACACAAATAGAAACACAAGTAACTATTAGATAATAGTTTTTAATAGCCTCTCAATAACAATAATAATAATGAGGAAATGATGAATATAAACGTATCCTGGGACGCAATGAGACGCCGCTCATTGTTTATTGCCACGCCAATGTATGGTGGTGTTTGTCACGGCGCTTTTGCTAGTTCAATGATGTCGCTTGCAGTAGAATGTGCAAGACATGGTATTGATATGCAATTCTATACCCTTCACAATGAATCATTGATTCCAAGAGGTAGAAACTACTGTGCGGATGAATTCGTCCGAAGTGGTAGATCACATATGTTGTTCCTCGACAGCGATATTATCTTTGATCCAAAGGATGTGTTCACTCTACTAGCTCTTGCCGATCACGAAGATCCAAATAATCCTTATGATGTAATTGGAGCAGCTTATCCAAAGAAGAGCATTTCTTGGGAAAAAATTGTTCATGCCGTCAATTCTGGCTTAGCTGATGAAAACCCCAACTATCTTGAAAACTTTGTTGGTGATTTTGTGTTTAACCCGAAAGCTGGTGTTACACAAATTAATATTGGTGAGCCATGTGAAGTCCGTGAACTAGGAACTGGCTTCATGATGATTAAGCGAGATACGTTCTTATCAATTGATAAGGCATTTCCAGACCTTTTATATCGTCCAGATCATGCACGCACAATGCATTTTGATGGTTCACGTCAAATTATGGCATACTTTGATTGTTATGTCGAGAACAAATGGAATAACATTATTGAAGAAGCTAAGCAATTTGCTGCTGAAAATCCAAAGGCAAAATTATCTGATTTCGTTAACTATGTAACTGACGCAGATGCTGGTAATGATAAGTATTCAAAGAGATACCTCAGTGAAGATTATCAATTTTGCTATACTGTTCAGCGCACTCCAATGGTTGATGGAGAAAACGGTCAGGTTTGGATGTGTCCGTGGATGAAACTACAGCATGCTGGAACCTACATTTTTGGTGGGTCTATTTCTGAGATGGCTCGATTAGGAGCTTCTCTGACAGTTGACCCATCCAAGATAATTAAGAGATAGTAAATTGAAGGAGTTTATATTATGAAATTATATGTTAAAAATAGAAAGAAAAATAAAGCTAATACTAGAGGCGAACTGGTGATTGATGTCGGAGGTCTTACCGAATGGGAAGCCGAAGAATTCATTGAACAAGTGCAACGTAGAGTTACGATTAAGACGAGTAGAAATGATCCAGCTCGTATAGGTGACAAGCGATCAATTGACGTTAATATCAACATCAACAGAGATTAATTATGAAACCTCCTTTTTCAGCTCGATTCTTTGCTGGCTTTGAATCAATGATGAACGATGTACGTAAGCACATCGTTGGAACATCTGATCCAGATTACCATTATGTTGCTAATGGTGCTCAAACTATTGATACATGGGATTCACGTGGGTCGTTGTCAACGACAGCTTTAGATACTGCAACAAAGTATCTTGATCGATATGGTAAAAAGGGCGGAAAGAACCCTAAAGATTTGTTGAAGGCTATTCATTATATTCTTATGGTATATCAAAAGGATATAGTTGAGTCAGCTGATGTGCAGGTGAAGGTAAATAAAGATGATATTAAGCCCAAAAACGATTGATATACTGACTAACTTTTCTAGTATCAATCCAAGTATGAAACTAGATTGGGATGGGTCAATCGGGGTGATATCTAAACAAGGCAGTATATTAGCAGTAGCTGATGTTCCTGAGAGATATCCCTTTCCATGGTACATAAACGATGTGCCACAGATGATTGGGGCTATTAAGCTTCTCGATCCTGTTAACTCGAAAGCAGAAACTCGCGCTGATCATGTTGTATTTTCACAACCTGGTAGTAGAATAATTTATAGATTTACAGAAGCATCATTAATAAAATCAGTAGAAAATAAAAACAACAAACTGAACAATATATACGCAGCTGCTCAATTTCCTTGGCAGAAAATTCAACAAATTATTAAGGGAGCAAATACTCTTAGAAATACTCATATTGAATTTACTTGTGAAGATAATGTTATAGTGCTAAAAAGCTATACAGAAAACAATTCAGCAGCTAATATGTTTTTTGTTGAAATTGATCCATATGAAGATCAGTTTGATTTGAGTGATTTTGTATCATGCAGAGTAAAGCTTGAATATTTTAATTTAGTCAATCATTTAAAATAATCTATTAAAGATCTTAAAATATAATGGCAAAAAAATCAAGTAATTAATTAGAAATCATCTTTTTCAAAACAATAAACTTTTGGAAGAAGAAAAAACTTTAAAAGAGATAGTGTATTCATACAATCAAAATAAAATTTCAGTATTGATTCATCAATCAAACATTTTCCTAAT
>DAISHL010000134.1:0-5972 GCA_036822555.1 Bacteroidota bacterium
TTCTATTAGGTGCCATACATCAGCAAAAGTATAACCAAAGCTAACGCATATAAGTAGGCTCCGATTTAATTTTTAACAAAAAACGTGTTAATGCATATCAACATTCTGTTTTTAATTGTTGTTAATAACGCGTGTTAATAACAGTGTATGAATCAATTGATTATAGCGCACTAATTAAAGTGCATCAGCGTGTTTTTTACGGTAAAAATGCCACTGTTATTTTTGCATTCTCTTGATTGCTAAAGTGTTGGCATGTTTTGATGCGGTCTTGCAGCTGTGTTTCTGTGAGTTCCTTTTCAAGGGTATCTTGTAATGCTTCGATCATTTCTTTGGCGGTATCTTTGACCAAAATCGAACTGTTAGGAGAAACACCGCTTCCTTCCAGCATCAATGAATTGCAAATGATATGGCGACCTTTGAACAGCACATTCAGAAGTTTTAGCTTTAAACCGGTAGCCTGTTTGGTATAAAGAACATGTTGCTGGGCTGTTTCAATCAGTTCGTTCATTTTATTATCTGTAGGGTCCGGAATAAGCTCAATGTGTTCATACTTATCTATAAGGTCCCTCAGTTTTTGTTTAGGCCTTAGGCCAGCAATGATCACCTTTTGGCTAATGGCTGAAAATACATTCTTTATTAACCATTTGGCGGCATCGGCGTTCTCGGCTACACTTAAATTGCCGTGAAACAACGCAAACTTACTTGTTCCGGGTTTAATGGATGTGCCGGCGTTTGCATGAAAACTTGGTAAGTAGTGCGTGTTAACGCCTGGATATTTTTTCTGGAAGTACGCTGTATCTTTTTCATTAACTGCAAGGATGAGACTTGCTTTTCCGATGGTTCTTTCAAATCGTTTCAATCTTAGCGCCTCCAGTCTTAAAAATGTCTTTTTAAAAAGATCCTTTTCGGCGGATGCGAGGGCATTGTAATAATCGTGTTCAATGTTACTGTGTCTGTAGATCATGAACCTGTTCCTGAATACAGGCTCATTCATGATCCAGCAGGTATGCAATACTTCACATAGGATAGGATGGTTGTCTTTCAGCAGATTCCTTTTAAGTTGCTTATTCATTCTTGATCTTACCGTATATGGCAACATGCTTAAATGACTTATGAATCCTGTATTCCGCTTATAGTAGTTCACTGTTTCGCACCATTGCTCCAATTCCAATGCATGTTTTCGGCCATACTCAAAACAATGTAAATGAATTTTAATGCCGGCTTTGTGCAACCACATGAGTTTGTAATACACGTCAATCACTCCGCCATAGTTGGCAGGAAAGGGGATATCAAAGGAGATGATATGTAGGTGTTTACTCACGATCAGCGGAAATAGAAAAAGCTGGCATTGATACCGGCCTTGAATTGCTTTAACAATGTGCCGTTCGAAGAACTATATATATAGATGTTAGAGCGTTGTATATAATCAAGTGCATCTGACACATAGATCTCGCCCGAAATTGCATCGATACCCAACCCATAAAAGTTCTTGCTGCCTTTTGAAATGAAGGGCGCCGGAACACTTGTTGAATTTACAGGAAACTTACAAATACCTCCGTTGATGAAATACAAAGTGTCCTTTGTTTTGTTGATGCAAAGAGAACCCGCAGATCCTGCAGTGTTAAAGGTCAGTGTGCTTTCTATGCTATCCTTTATCGGATCTATTCGCCATAGTTTACCTGTTGTGTTGGTAGAACTTCCTGCGCTTAATACCCACACTTTATCGTTCTTGTCAGTAACAATGCTGCCGTTAGGAGAACCCAGATCTATACTGTCTGTGAGCAGGTTGGTGATGGTGTTGATCACATACAAATAATTGGTGGTTCTGTTGGTAACAAATACCTTGTTGTAGAGGAGGGCCATTTGTTCTGTCCAACCCCTGCAGGGGATGCTGCCGGATCTTGTGCCAGTGTTCAGGTCAACTATACTAATGGCATTTGCATAAAGATCGGTCACATAAGTTTTTTGATTACTCACAGGTTGAAGGTATCGTGGAGATGTGAAGCCTGTGATGGTCTTTTTAAGTTTAAGATCTTTGTCGCAAAGCACAACCTTTCCAGAATTATTCACTACAACATAAAGATCTCCGTTGATCTCACCCATGCTCTGTGCCACATCACCAAGCGCTGCACTATTCTGGCTGTTATAATAATTCTCAACAACCGACTCATTGCCTGTGTCGTAGAGAGATACTGAAGCATTTGCATACATGTAGTTGCCCTCATTTACAACATACACTTTATGGGCATTGCTAAGGCTTACCTTGGTTGGTTCAACGGGAGTGGGTTTGTCTTTAACACAAGAAAGGAAACTTAAGGTAACCAGTGCAATAATATAAAGACCTTTATTCATCCTGTTTACGAAGTTATGAAATTGCTCCAAATTATAGCAAGGTTTTGATGTATTATATAGTAATTTTGATTGAGGGTTGGACATAGAGGTTGAGCAATAAATACAATTAATACTTACAGCATGAATGAAAATCTAGAGCCGGACAGTGAGAATCTAAGTTCCAGTGAGAAGGAACTGGAGAGGGCTTTGCGTCCGGTTGAGTTCGATGACTTTGCGGGTCAGCAAAATGTGGTAGACAATTTGCGTGTGTTTGTTGCAGCAGCAAAGCAACGCAGTGAGTCACTCGATCATGTATTGTTGCACGGTCCTCCAGGACTTGGCAAAACAACGCTGGCGCATATCATCAGTAATGATCTAGGTGTGAATTTAAAGGTTACAAGCGGTCCTGTGCTCGATAAACCGGGAGATCTTGCAGGCTTACTTACAAATCTTGAGCCTAACGATGTGTTGTTCATAGATGAGATCCATCGGCTTAGTCCGATCGTGGAAGAATATCTTTATTCTGCCATGGAGGATTTTAAAATTGATATTATGATCGATAACGGACCAAATGCAAGAACCGTTCAGATCAAACTTAATCCATTCACCTTAGTAGGAGCAACCACCAGAAGTGGATTGCTAACCTCTCCTTTAAGGGCGCGTTTTGGGATCAATAGCCGTTTGAATTATTACGATAGCAAGGTGTTGACCAATATCGTAAAGCGCAGCGCTGCTATTTTGGGAGTTGAGATAAGTGAAGAAGCAGCCTATGAAATTGCCCGCAGGAGCAGGGGAACACCCAGAATTGCAAATGCCTTGTTGAGAAGGGTGCGTGACTTTGCTCAGATAAAAGGCAACGGAAGTATAGATCTTGAGATCGCGACCTATGCATTAAAGGCATTGAATGTAGATAAGAATGGATTGGATGAAATGGATCACCGCATTCTATCATGTATCATTGATAAGTTCAAAGGTGGGCCGGTTGGTATAAACACCATCAGTACTGCGGTGGGTGAAGAATCTGGTACAATTGAAGAAGTTTATGAGCCATTCCTTGTACAGGAAGGTTATTTGGTTCGAACACCAAGGGGCAGAGAAGTGACTGAAATGGCTTACAAACATTTGGGTAAGTCTATCTGGAACAGGGGTGGAAGCTTGTTTGACTGAGCGGGCATTTACAACCATTGAAAAAAGGCAATGAAGTTGTTTATAAATCGTAAATAGGGGACGGCCTCTTCTGAGATGCTAATTTATATCTTTGGCTTAAGCAGACATGATCACATATACCTTTCTTGCTATTATCATTATTTTTTCGGGTTACTGTTTTATGTATCCTGAGATGATGCACAAGTATCTTTTTTATCCTTATCTGATCAAACACAATAATGAGCATTACAGATTCCTTACCCATGGTTTCATTCATGCCAATTTGATCCATTTGGGATTCAATGTGCTGGCCTTGTATTCATTTGGATTGCCTTTAGAAGAGTTATTGTTCCCATATTATTTTGGCGAAAAAATGGGGAGGGTGTATTACATGATCCTCTTCACCGGGGGCATCTATGCTTCTTCCATTAGTGAATATTTCAGACATAGGAATGATACCTCTTACACATCGCTTGGTGCCAGTGGTGCAATATCCTCCGTGTTGTTTTCATTCATTGTCATGAGTCCATTAACAGAGGTATTCTTGTTATTCATTCCTCTCAAAGGGTGGATCGCAGGTATATTGCTTTTAGTAATCAGTTATATTCTTATCATCATATTATGAAGCGGTGCATATAATGATGGGATCAGTCACGAATCACATTATGCTGGCGCTTTGTTCGGTGTGCTTTTCACGATCGCATTAAAACCTGAATTATTCACCAGGTTGATGCGTATCATAACCAATTCATTTTAATGGCAAAGCTTAAATTAACATTTTTAGGTACAGGCACGTCTCAGGGTGTTCCGGTGATTGGTTGTACCTGTGAAGTTTGTCAGAGCGAGGATCCCAGAGATAACCGTACGCGTTCATCTATTTTGGTTGAAAATGAACAAACCCGTTTTGTGATCGATACCGGTCCGGATTTTAGCCAGCAGTGTCTCCGCGAAAGAGTAGACAGACTAGACGCAGTGTTGTTCACTCATGAGCATAAGGACCATATTGCAGGATTAGATGATGTACGCGCGTTCAATATCAATCATAAAATGGTGATGCCACTTTATGCTACCCAAAACGTTGTAAATGCCTTGAAACGAGAGTATGCCTATATTTTTTCAGATGAGAAATATCCGGGTATCCCCGAGATCAATATCGTAGATGTTGATAAGGAAAAATTCTCCATAGGTACTTTAGAGGTTACACCCATTGATGTGTTGCATTACCGGATGCCTGTAAAAGCTTATCGCATCAACGATTTCGCTTATATTACCGATGCCAACATGATCGTGGAGGAAGAATTAATGAAGTTACAGGGTCTTGATGTACTTGTGCTGAACGCATTAAGAAGAGAATCTCATATATCTCATTTTACCTTATCTGAAGCAATAGAACTTGTCTCTGTATTAAAGCCAAAGAAAGCGTACCTGATCCACATGTCTCATCAGATTGGCAAACACCAGGATGTACAGGCTGAGTTGCCTGAGAATATTGAATTGGCCTTTGACGGATTGCAATTGATCATTTAATACATAACTCTTTATGGATAATAACATCTTAAGAAAAGCAAGTTTTAATCCCAAATTGAAAACGTACATTTTTCTTATTGTCCTCTTCTATTTGGCCATTAGCATCATTGGCTTGGTAATTGTCCCGTTCTGGCTGTTTGGTCTGGGGCAATGGCTTTCAGGTAAATTCTATGATACTTTGAAATGTGAGTTGAGTGAAAAGAATCTTTACTTTTCTAAGGGGATGATCTTACACATTGAGAAAACGATCCCTTTGGAGAACATACAGGATCTCTCGTTCATTGGAGGCCCAATATTGCGTTCCTTCGGATTAACATTCATTAAGGTTGAAACGGCAGGCGGGGGTGGAGCCTCTCATAGCAATATGATGAGCATTCCTGGTATTGAGAATGCTGAAGAGTTCAAGAACATGATCTTACATCAACGTGAGATCGTGATCAAACAGAAATCGCAAGGTAAAAATGATGGACCTGTCGAAAATACCCAATTATTGAAGGGGATCAAAGAGGAATTGGAGCAGATAAAAAATATTTTAGCAAAGAAATAAGCGAGATCAATTCTCAAGTATCTTCATTGCTTCTTCTTTTGTTTCGGTGACCTTGATAAGCGTATTGAGTTTAGTGATCAAAATAAGTTCCTGTATTTTTTTATTGAGATTATACAATACGGCCTCGCCACCAACTTTTCTTGCTTTTGTAAGTAGCTGAATGAGTGTATTAAGACCATTGCTGTTCATGTATTTCAGATCGCTCATGTCAATGGCCCATTTATTGCATCCTGTGGCTGAAAGATCTTCAGCCTGTTTAATAAGATCATTGGCTTGATTCTTCTCGATCAATTCACCCTTTAAAATGAATGTGGCCGTTGTTGCCTCTTTTTTAATATCAAATTCAAATACCATAATCTATATTTTAAAATTGAATGTCCTTTAATTTACCTAATATTTAAACCGAAGCTACAATTAGTCT
>DAISHL010000135.1:0-5961 GCA_036822555.1 Bacteroidota bacterium
ATATAAATGTTGCAGTGCTATCTAAATAGTACATTGTAATCATGTTTGTTTTGGATACCATATTAAATGAAAATAATACACTAACTATGAATCCAAAAAACTTCATGTTCTTATTCTTGTTTCAGCAACTTAATATTCGAAATTAATTTTACAACAGCCACGCTATCTGTTCCATCATACATACCACGAATACGTTTTTGTGCATCTACTAAAATAAATAATTCGCTATGTAAAGAACCATCATCTTCAAGAGCGCTTACTAAATAACTAAATCTTGCCATATCGTAAATAGTTTTTTTGCTTCCAGTTAATAAATGCCACTTATTTTTAATAGTTCCATAAGTTTGCGCATAACCATTCAACACTTCAACAGTATCATTAGCGGGATTAACAGTATGAGATAAAATTAAAACGTTATTATCATCTTTAAATGCTTTTTGCACATGTACTAATTGAGAACTCATTTTAGGACAAATACTTTGGCAAGTAGCAAAGAAAAAATCAGCTACGAAAATTTTATTATTTATCGTTTTTTCTGAAACCGTCTCATGGTACTGATTAATAAATGAAAATGGTTGAATGGTATGATACAAAGTATCTTTGCCATCTGTTCCAACTGGTTTTTTCTCTCCAATTACTGGCAATAATAATTTTTTTGTTTCCGTTGTTTTTGAATTACAACTAAATAATATAAGTGCAGTAATCGCTATTACAAAACGTATCATATTTATTTACTTTCAATTTTATTAGTCTTCAATAGTTGCTCTTTTTCTTCTTTTAATCTCAAATGTTGATATTCTTCTGTTAATCTTTTAATCTCCGCAATATATCTAGTATCGTAATATCCTCTTATGTTTCTATTTTTATCTACCAATACAAAAAAACTATAATCCACATAATATGGTTTTTCAATAAAGAAGGTTTTATTGATACTGTCAAATGCAGATTTATTAAGAGTGGCAAAGGTGATGTTATCCGCATTTTCAGACATCTTATAGATCTCTTTTTCTGTGATCGATTCATGGCCAATGGCTTCTGTAATCAAAACGAATGGGATGTGTTGGATCTTGTCTTTTTTATAGTTGACGTATTCCCAAAAACCACTGATCCTGAAGGCGTCATTCCTATAGCTGTCTTTAATGAACATCAAAGCAAGAATAGGATAATTAGTGGTGTCAAATGTTACACGATTTATGGAGTCCTTGTTTTTAAAGAATACTGGATCAGTCTTGTAAAATATGGTATCGCCCTTGCCAACGATGGTTTTAGGTCCGAAGTGAGGTAGTTTATTTGAATTGATGGTGCTTGTTTCAAGAATGATCCATAACAATGATGGAAAAATCACGATGAGCAGAACGATCCATTTTTTATTCTTGAGCATAATTACAACTTGTTTGCAAAGGTAAGAACCAAACACAAATAAAAAAGCCAATTGACATTCAATTGGCTTTATTTATTAATTGGCTATCACCAGAGGTTTCCTTCCTGTTTGGCCATTGTGAGTGACCTGCAAGTGGTAAATACCTTTTGGCAGATCCTGAATGGCGATGCTATTGGCGTTGTTCACTATGCGGATCACCTGTCCAAGAGTATTGATCACTTCGATCTTTTCAGCGATCTTGGGCTCTGGCAACTGAATATAGGCTGTGTGGCTTGCTGGATTTGGGTATACATCAAAAGCAAGGTCGTTACGGGTATTCTCCTTCACGCTGATGGCAAGAAAGGATGAGTTGCCCGTAGCGGAGTTAGAACGTGTTGTGGTGGTGCTAAATGTGTTCACCGTATTGTTTATTGTTAGTAAAGGGAATTTACTTGAGTTGTTGTAATATTGGTAAACCGTTTGTTTGATGGTTGCAATATTTCCCAATAAGAAAACACTTACCGTGATCGTTTGAACACTCTTCATGCGTAAAACATTATTGAATGTGTTCCCTTGAGGCATTAGCAATGTGCCAGTTCCATCAGCAGTTGTTGTTACACTTCCGCTAAAAGTTGCAGGAAGAGAGAATGTAACCGTGCCTCCAACTGCGTCTGTTAAGGAATATCCATAATTGATCGGGTAACGCGCCACGATACCGGTATTTGTAAATGTAAGAGCAATGGTGCCAAATTTTACTGAAAGGATCTCAGTTTGAGTTGTTGGACTTGTCACAGATTTGTAGAAATTATACGATCCATTTTGCTCTTCGGCATAGGTGCTGCCAGCAGGCGCTGTAACTGTTGCACTTGAAGGGCTAATGTAATTAGTGGTGATCAGTGTTGGTGTTACAGCAAGATTACTGAAGTCCCAGGTTACGTTAGTGCCTGTAATAGCTGTAGGTAAACCGGTAGTATAGAAAGTAGTGTCTAGGTTATAAACACCTTTTGAGTCTCCAACAATTGGTTCATTGTTCGTTTGTGTAAGGGTAGTTTGCGAAATAGCCAACCCGGAGATCAAAATAAAAACAAAAGAGAGAATTTTAGTCATGGTATTAATTTTAAGTAAAGATACATTTTAAATTGAGATGATAGAAATGGCTCAAACTAAAAACAATGGGATGTCGATATTGTGTCTGACATTGTCAATGGTGACGCCGAACAACAGATCCTTAAAGGTTTTATGACCATGTTTGCCCATGACCAGCACATCGCAGCCATTCTTTTTTACCAACTCGGGAATGGCGTTTTTGGGATTACCAAAACCAAGCACTATTTCGCATGTGTACCCTCTGTTCTCTAATTCTTCCTTATAGCGTTTGAGGTATTTGTAATCTTCCTCGCGTTCCATGTCAAATGCTTCATCTCCGTATACCACGGCATTTGCACTTTCCAGAATATGTACCAGAGTGTAACGTGCCTTCAGACCTCCAAGCAATACAGCCTGGTTCACTGCTTTGGTATCGCTATTGCTGAAATCTACGGTAATACCAACATTCTTGTACTGTTCTTTTGGCTCAAATTGTAGTGGAAGATAATTGCCGTGAAATTCAGATCGCTTTTCATGAAAGTGTTTTTGAAAGAATGGAACAATGGCGATGTACAATAAAAGTAGAAAACAGAACAGGCAAAGTGGAACAATTGTAAAGCTGATAAGTATAGGATTTGAAGAAGTGCTGATCCATTCTTCCAGAAAATTGAACACCATCATCATATTCAAACTTACGATCACACCTGCCGAGATCCAGGAAAGTATTTTTTGCCAAAGAGGGATACTGAATTCTCCCATTTTCTTTTTGTCACTTACAAAATGGATGAGTGGAATTACCGCAAAACCTAGTTGTAAACTTAAAATAACCTGACTAAGAATAAGCATATCGCCGGTGCTTTCATCACCTAGTATGGTGATGGTGATAAGTGCAGGAACAATGGCCAGAAGCCTTGTGATCAAACGTCGGATCCATGGCTGAAGCCGCAGTTTTAAGTATCCTTCCATTACCACTTGTCCGGCCAGCGTGCTTGTAACTGTTGAGCTTTGCCCGGCCGCGATCAAAGCAACAGCAAATAGGATAGGGGCAAGAGAACTTCCCAGCATGGGTTCAAGAAGCCTGTGTGCATCCTGTATTTCTGTAACATTATTCAGTCCCTTTTTAAAGAATGAAGATGCTGCTAAAATGAGTATGGCCGCATTTACGAACAAGGCGAGGTTTAATGCCACTGCACTATCAATGATGTTGAATTTTAAAGCCTTTTTTAGATCTTCTTCATTACGTCTGAATTTTCTGGTTTGAACCAAAGAGCTGTGGAGATAAAGATTGTGAGGCATCACTGTAGCACCGATGATCCCAATGGCAATGTACAAAGCATCTTCATTGGCAATGCCCGGAATGATGCCTTTGGCCACTTCTGAAATATCCGGTTTGGCAATCAGTAATTGTATCAGAAAGGAAACACCTATCAAGGCCACAAGCGAAATGATGAAGGCCTCCAGCTTTCTGATGCCCTTGTTCAAGAGAAACAAGAGTACAAAACTGTCAAGAACCGTGATGCACACACCGGCAAAGATCGACACATTGGGGAACAGTAAATGAATACCAATGGCCATACCGATTACTTCAGCCAGGTCACAGGCCGCAATGGCAATTTCTGCCAACAGGTAAAGAAAAAAATTCACAAATGGCGGGTAGCTTTCACGGCTGGCTTGCGCCAGGTCTTTCCCGGAGACAATACCTATACGCGCGCAAGGGCTTTGCAGAAGCAAGGCAATAAGGTTGCGCATGAGCAGCACCCATATCAGCGAGTAGCCAAACCTGCATCCACCTGCAATATCTGTTGCCCAATTGCCCGGATCCATATATCCAACACTGATCATGTAGGCTGGACCTATATAGGCCAGGAAGCCTCTCAGTTTGCTTTTGCCTGTGGTATTCACCGAGGCATTCACCTCTTCCAATGATTTACTCATACTACCTCCACTAAAATGTTTGATGCGGTTTTTCCTCCCACGTGTACAGTTTTTTTATTCAATCCGATCTTGATCTCAATTAACCCGTCAAAAGGTAAAATATTCTTGATGGTGATCTTCTCCCCAAGCTTAAGTCCGATTGAGGAGAGATGTTGCAAGAACTCACTGGTATGGGATTTTACTCCTGAAAAGATCACTTTGTCATTCGCACCACATGTGCTCAATGCCACTTGCTTTGTGCCCTTGAAGTTGCCTTTCACATCCGGTATGGGATCACCGTGCGGATCTTTTTCAGGAAAATTCAGGTACTTATCTAAACGGTTCACGAGATCGTCGCTTTGTATGTGTTCCAGCTGTTCAGCAATGTCATGCACTTCATCCCATTTGAAGTTGAGCTTTTCAACCAGGAATACTTCCCACAATCTGTGCTTTCTTACAATTTGAATGGCGCTTTGCAGCCCTTTTTTGGTAAGTTTCACGCCATGATACTTCTTATAATCGATCAGTTTCTTTTGATTTAGTCGCTGCAGCATGTCAGTTACACTTGCGGCTTTGTTGTTCAAATGCACAGATAACTGATTGGTGTTGGCATGCTCCTCTCCAATGCTGTAGGTTAAGGCATAAATAGCCTTTATATAATTCTCTTCGCTGATCGAAAATGGCATATGCAAAAGTAATAAATTATATTAAACGAAAAAATAATTTAGGTTAACCTAAAAAAATGAATAATTGCTAAATAATGTATATTTACACTGTATGTTTAAGCTGTTCACAAGAATAATATTTGTCCTTCTCCTTCTATTGAATTGTAGCTCATTGGTGGCACAATTGAAGGATGTGCGACTGATCTTACCCAAAGAGATTCCCTTCACTTATTATGATTTTGTTCAGTTCTTACCCGGTGACAAATATTTTGTGACCTGTGGAAATGCTTTGTCTGTCTATAGCACAGAAACTTCAGAAATCATTGATGAATACGAATTGAATTATGGAGCGAAAAATCTAAGCGTGAATCTGACAGGTGAGTTCATTTGTGTATCTGTTAATAATGAAGTTTTGGTGTTTACATTCAAAGAACAGAAGCTTGAGCTTAAGCACAGAATTCAAAGTGCAACATTTATTTCCGGCATGCCTAACAGTCAGTACTACACTGCTGTGCCTATCTCAGCTGCTTTTTTCACGTCGGTATCGGATGAATTATATGTGTCTGTGGCAAATTTCATGGTCAAATACAGCATCGGCTCAGGCAAGGTGCTTCAGTCTTACCAATTGCCGTTGGGAGATTATATTGTTCACGCAGGGCTCACAGGAAATAAGAGATATGCCATGTTGGCCTGTATGTCCGGTTCAGTGTCTTCCATCATAAAACAATCGTTGGCAGACCTTAATGATTGCCCTAAAGTGTTACAGAATATTGGAACTCCTTCCAAGGTTAAGGTGCGTGATTCACTGATGTTTTGCTTTGCTGCAGACAAGTACTTTGTAATGAATGTGAACAATGCCAGCGTCATTCATGAAGTGCGGGTGCCAAAGATCTAGTATGATAGTTATTATAATTTCGACCCCAAGTACCTGAAGGA
>DAISHL010000136.1:0-5945 GCA_036822555.1 Bacteroidota bacterium
CGCGAGGTTCATAGGCAATGGTGCCTTTGATCACTCCTTCAAAAAGTGTAGTACACTTGTTATTTGTGTAGGCGATCACAGTTTTGAACTGGGCCTGTCTTTTGGTAGTTTTATTTAGTTCTTGAAGCAGTTTAGAGTTATTGGCAATGTCATTCTTTGGTTCACCTGCATATCTTGCAGAATATACCCCCGGAGCACCATTCAGAGCCATCACCTCCAGGCCACTGTCATCGGCAAACACAGCATCAATTGGAGTATTCACCTTATTAGTCTTTAAAAATTCAAAGATGAATTCTGATTTTAATTTTGCATTACCCTCAATGGTGTCTGCCGTTTCTTGAATTTCCTCTGTAAAATTAATATCCTTCAATCCGATCAATTGTATGTGTTTGGGAAGCAAAGCCTGAATTTCCCTGATCTTATTTTGATTGCTGGAAGCAAATAACAGATTCATTATTTTCTTAATTCGAAATTCTGTCCAAGGTATACTTTTCTCACCTGTTCATCATTAGCGAGATCTTCTGCGGTACCACTCTTTATTACACTTCCTGAATAGAGCAGATAAGCTCTGTCTGTAATGCTTAATGTTTCATGCACATTGTGGTCAGTGATCAAAATGCCAATGTTCTTGTCCTTTAATTTTCTAACCACTGTTTGAATGTCTTCTACGGCAATAGGGTCTACGCCAGCAAATGGTTCGTCAAGCAGAATGAATTTTGGGTCGGTTGCCAACGCTCTTGCGATTTCCGTTCTTCTTCTCTCACCTCCACTTAACTGATCACCAAGATTTTTTCGTACATGGTGCAATGCAAATTCATCCAGCAAACTTTCAACTTTCATCTCCTGTTCTTTTTTGGATAATTTGGTCATTTCAAGTACCGCGCGAAGATTATCTTCAATGCTCAGTTTTCTGAATACACTTGCTTCTTGTGGTAAGTAACCAATTCCCAATTGTGCCCTGCGGTACATGGGTTCCTTTGTGATCTCTTTGTCATCAAGATAGATCTTTCCGCTATTCGGTTTGATCATCCCAACGATCATGTAAAAGGAAGTGGTTTTACCGGCACCGTTAGGGCCAAGTAATCCAACAATTTCCCCTTGTTTAACCTCCACGCTAACATTGTTGGCAACGGTTCTGCTTTTGTATTTCTTTACAAGATTTTCTGAGCGTAAAATCATTGGTTAAACTTCGTTATTTTAAAGGTACTTCCCTAAATAAAAAATGTTAAGCATTAGAGCATGAACTGAAAGGTGAACTTGATCCCGAAATTATCAATTGGCCTTTCAAATCTATAATTCAATCGCCATAAGGCATCCACTCGAAATACTTTGAAAATGTTCTCTATCCCGGCTGTGGCTTCCATGTAAGGATAATTCTCAAGTGATTTAAGTGTTGTTGGGAAGATCAATGATGTTCTGTTCTTTGCATCAACACTTCCCCACACTGATTTAAAGGTTACCACCTCACGTAATTTGGCTTTTCGCAATAAGGGAAGCTTGTTGAAGAATAAACCGTCAAAATGGTGGTAAATCCCTAAGGATACAAATTGATCACTGGCAAATTCGTAATAATTCATCATGTTGTAAGCAAGTTCATCGTAAATAAGCGTTTCGTTTCCACCATGCAGTTCCATCAGAGGATAAGCAACTGTTCCAAAGATCTTGCCTGCTTCAAAAGAGTAATCAGTATATCCTAAAATTGGCGTGATGCGTATGCGATCAGTAACCCTTAAGCTCAATTTATGGTAATCGTATTCTCCTTTAAAGGCATTTCTTAAACTCTTGGAATAATTGAATTGCAGCACAGGATAGGTGGTTCCAATGGAAACTCGCGTGAACCCTTCACCAACATACTTTTCTTACCACGCAAAACTCACATTGATCCAGGCCTCTGTATTGTTGATGTTATCAACTTCACCAATGGAGCCATCTCTCATGTATCCCAAATATTTATTGGTTCCTAAAGGAGTGAACTGTCTGCCAACAAGAGTAAAGCGAGTGATAAGACCCTGGAACCATTCGCGTTCATACCATGTTTCTGCATTGCTAACACGGGTTAAATTGGTCAATGGATTAACCCTGAAGAACGAAGCAAGTACGTTATCTTGTGAGAAACCATTGGTGCTTTGCCCTAAGATCTCATAATCGCTTCTGTAACTCAAGCCCACGAGTTGTCGAATAGGTCTTTTGGTGAGAAAGGAGTTGAAGCCAAGCGCGTATTTCCATTTATCATCCTTCACCCCATAGGCTACATAGGCGTTCAATTCGTACCACTTGCTGAATAGATCACTGGTTCGTCCGCCAAAGCGTAAGCGCCAGCCTTCAACACGGTTATACGATACCAGGTTAGAGTAGGGGCCAATCTCAAAATTATTGTACTTCTTATAGCCAACAACTAACATGTAGAATACATCAACCCAGGTTTTATAGATCGGTAAGGATTGTATAGTGTCAATCATTTTAAAGATCTTCAACTCACGGGTAGTTAAACTGTCGTGCCTGTTCAACGCCCAGAAAGCATCATCTTTTTTTGTAGCACTGTCTTCAACCACAATAGCATCGCCAAACTCGTAGAATTTCTCATCTTTTGGTTTATTGATCACAATATTGCGGTACGATGTTGTCTTACGGCCGTAAAATCCAACCGAGTTTTTGGTAGGGGCAAAATCAACAACCAACCTGTCTTTCTTCAACATCCAGGTACTATCTACATACACATATTCCTGTATAACGTTAGCGGTATTGATGAAGTTAAGATTGGCATCCTTTGGCATGCTCATTTCTAAGCGTTTGATACCCCAGGTGGTGTCAGCGATCCACATATTTCCTGTAAAGGACAATTCCTGAACACGTTTTGGTTTGAACCTTATGTGGTAAACATAATGATTGTCCTGGAAGGTGCTGTCCTCCAGGTAGAATTTATAGTAAAAGAGGGCATTTTCACCAATTGGACTCGGGATCTGTTTATTGAAGGCGATCACATTATTGTTGTAAATATTGATGTTCTGATACATGTCACCAAGTACCTGCGAGATACTTGAGTTCTCCATCCCCGTGATCTTGCTGGCCTTGATCACTTCTTTTTTCCGATCGGGATTGCTTTTGAAGTACAACTCTGACAAACTCTCTACCATAAAGAAAGGCAAAGAAGGGCGCTCACCGCTGTTAGCGCTGTCAACATTATCAAATACGAATTCGATAGGTTTAAAGATCTTTTTTTCGCGCATTTCCTTTGGGATCCTGTTCAGGTCAAACTCAAGTTTGTTGTATGTTTCATATTCATACGACGTCAGATTTGCTCTATTGTTCTTTTCCTTGCGCTTAACGGCATTGCGGATGATCCTGTGCGCCGGGTTTTCACCCATGGTTACAACTATTTCATCCAGTGACACTCCACCAACGCTGATCATTGGCATATAGATCTCCTGAACTTTCAGGTTCTTATTGATCGGTCGTGAAAGTTTTTTGTATCCTACGTATGAAGCAACCAGCGAATCGCCGAGCTTACTCGTTTTAATGATAAAGTTTCCGTCGAAATCACTTTGTGTTCCTGCGCCTGTACCTTTGATCATAACAGGTACAAAGGGTAATGGTTCCTTTGTGTCAGCCGCAAATATTTTACCAGAAATGGTATACTCCTGCGCAATCGAGTTTGCTGCAAATAGCGTGAACAGAAACAGAAGTAATCGGTTTACCATAATTCATAAAAATACAAATAACACCAGTATCTGCAAAGCATTGAGTGCGTATTTATTTTAACTAAATTTACGCTGATGCACCATTGGATCAAAGTATATGAAAACCGCTCTGCCATTGAGAACAATATAGCCATTGGCAGATCTGAGGTGTTTATGTTAAAAGGCGAAAAAGTGTGCATAGCACATACAGCTAAAGGTTTTTTTGCGGTACAGGATAAGTGTCCGCATAACGCTGCTTCCTTATCAAAAGGGTATTGTACCTCAGAGAATGAGATCGTATGTCCTTTGCACAGATATCGGTTTGACCTGGAGAGCGGTCGTTCAACTGCCGGCGGAATTTACACACTCAAGAGCTATCCGATCGAATTTCGTGAGGACGGTGTGTATGTTGGCATCAAAGCTAAATGGTGGGAAATGTAGTTATGAGTAAGTATAAGAATATCATTTTTGACCTAGGTGGTGTGATCATTAACTTGGATATGCCATTGACCATTAGAAAATTTGAAGAGCTAGGAATACCTGATTTTCACAAGATCTATGGTCAGCTTGCGCAAACTGATGTGTTCGACAGGTTCGACAAAGGGTTCATCTCTGAGGAAGAGTTCTTCAATGGGTTCATGGAGCAGTTTCATCCGAAGTGTGGAATGAACGAGTTAATTGATGCATGGAATGCCATGTTGCTTGATTTTCCAAAGAAAAGACTTGATGATCTGATGTTTTACAAGGAAGGTTACAGAACCTTTTTGTTGAGCAACACGAATACTACACATGTGAAAGCGTTTGAGGAGATACTTTTTAGGTCGCATGGAGTTAAAGATCTGTCTGGTTTTTTTGAAAGAACATATTATTCATGCGAAATGGGAATGCGCAAACCTGACAGAGAGATCTTTGAACATGTATTAAATGAAAATGACCTGGATCCTAACGAGACCATCTTCATTGATGATACCATCATTCATGTGAATGGAGCCCAAACACTTGGGATAAACGCAATATTACTACCAAAGGGAGAAGAGTTCAGGGATCTGTTGGCTCCTCTATTGGATCGATCATTTCTTTAATTGTTCTTCAAGAAGGGTTATACCTTCTTCGAAGCTGTGTGGTGCATATCCAAGATCCTTTATGGCCTTGTCAATAATAAACCCTGTGATAGGAGGACGTTTGGCTGGTTGTTTGATATCAGCACTTTTACTTGGCTTTATTAGTGATTTGTCAAGCTTATAATAATCGGCCACTCGGTTTGCCAATTCCAGAATGCTCATGAAGTCTTTTCCACTGATATTGTAAATTCCGCTTGCTCCTTTCTCAGCAATTAATATGCAACCGTCTGCTAGATCCTCAGCCAAAGTAGGGGTCCTGAACTGGTCATCCACTACATTGATGGTTTTACCTTGTTCAAGATTGCCCTTCACCCAAAGCACAATGTTGCTTCTGCTCATATTGTCAACGATCCCATACACAAGTACTGTTCTTGCAATGGCCCATTTCAGTGAACTGGCCATCACTATCTTTTCAGCATCAAGTTTTGTTTCCGCATAATAACTCAATGGATTTGGAGTGGCCGTTTCGTCAAGCGGACCATGAGTACCATCAAAAATAAAATCGGTACTTAAATGAATGTAATGTGGATCATAATTCGGATGTGTTTTTTTTAATGCTTCCAGGGTTTGCACCTGATATTTAACAGAGAGTGTGTTCATCTTTAAAGCGCCGTCCTTGTCTGTTTCGCAAGCATCCACATTGGTCATGGCAGCGGTATTGATGATCACGTCAGGTAAATATTTGGCAAACACGTCTTGAGTTTCTTTCTCATTGGTGATGTCAAGTGTTTCGTATGTGTATCCGTCCTGTTTTACTAACCTGTTCTCACCGCGAGCAGTGGCAATGAGAGAAAATGATGGATGATTCACCAATTTATATACGAGCTTTTGTCCAAGCAGACCATTAGAGCCAGTGATCAGGATTTTTTTCATCTGTAATTATTTTAAAAATAAGGAGGCAGTTTTTTCTAGTTGTTTATACCAGTCTTTTCCATACTTACGGATAAGAGGAGTCTTTAAGAATTTGTACACCGGAACATCAAGTTTCTCACCGCAGGCACAAGCCGGCTTGCAAACACTCCACTTGTCGTAGTTCACAGCATCATATGTTTTTGTTTTTTTTATTCTGATGGGATAAAGATGACAACTGATCGGTTTCTGCCAGTTGACCTTCTTTTACAGATTAGCTTTTTCAATGTCACATTTA
>DAISHL010000137.1:0-5939 GCA_036822555.1 Bacteroidota bacterium
TAAGGCCATTGTTAATTCTATCTCGTTAAAAGAAGGTGAAGAAAAATTCATTGAGTATGCCAACAAGATCAAACAATACGGAGCAGCTGTGATCGTGATGGCCTTTGATGAAGTGGGCCAGGCAGATACCCTGCAGCGACGCATTGATATCTGTAAACGTGCTTATGACATATTAATTGATAAAGTGAACTTCCCTGCACAGGATATCATTTTTGATCCAAATATTTTCCCTGTGGCAACCGGCATGGAAGAACACAGATTGAATGCGCTAGATTTCTTCAATGCAACAAAGTGGATCAAAGAAAATCTTCCGCATGCCAAAGTTAGCGGTGGTGTTAGTAATGTGTCATTCTCGTTCCGCGGTAACGACCATGTGCGCGAAGCCATACATTCGGCATTCTTGTTCCACGCGATCAAAAACGGAATGGACATGGGCATTGTAAATCCTAGTCAGTTGGTGGTTTACGATGAAATTGAAAAGGAATTGCTGGAACTCATTGAAGATGTATTGTTGAACAGAAGAGATGATGCCACAGAACGATTGGTAGAACACGCTGAGAAGATCAAAGGTGTTGTAAAAGACAAAGCAGAAAAAGATGAAGCATGGAGAAAAGCAGGTGTTGAAGATCGCTTAAGTCATGCTTTGGTAAAAGGCATTGTTGAGTATATTGAACAAGACACAGAAGAGGCTCGTCAGAAATTGGGCAGGCCGTTGAATGTGATCGAAGGCCCATTGATGGACGGCATGAACATTGTTGGCGATTTGTTCGGCGCCGGAAAAATGTTCTTACCTCAGGTTGTAAAAAGTGCAAGGGTAATGAAAAAAGCCGTTGCTTACCTTGAACCATTCTTACAAGCTGAAAAAGAAGCGAACAAAGCCAAAGGCATTGTTGGTGACGGAAGACAAAATGCAGGGAAGATTTTACTGGCCACTGTTAAAGGTGATGTGCATGATATAGGAAAGAATATCGTAGGTGTTGTATTGGCATGTAATAACTACGAGATCATTGATCTTGGTGTGATGGTGTCGTGTGAAAAGATCCTGGAGGAGGCTAAAAAACATAATGTGGACGTGATAGGTCTGAGTGGATTGATCACCCCTTCATTAGATGAGATGGTTCACGTAGCCAAAGAGATGGAGCGCTTGAATTTCAGTATTCCATTACTGATTGGAGGAGCTACGACCTCAAAGGTTCACACAGCAGTGAAGATCGCTCAAAATTATTCAGGACCCGTAGTTCATGTGAATGACGCCAGTAAGTCTGTTCCAGTAGCAAGCAGTCTTATTTCAAAAGAGCTAAGGCAAAATTTCATGGCCGAGATCAACAGCGAATACGAACGTGTTCGTGAACAAAATAAAAATGCCCAGTCGCAAAACAAATTTGTGACCCTGGCAGAGGCACGCGCGAATAAGTTCAAAGTTGATTGGCAAAAACATGACTTTAAAAAACCAAAATTCATTGGTACCAAGGTATTCCATTATTACGATCTGAATGAGATCGCAGAGTATATTGATTGGACACCATTCTTTCACAGTTGGGAGCTTAAAGGATCATACCCTAAAATTTTGAACGACCCTGAAAGAGGCGCAGAAGCAACGAAATTATTCAATGATGCCAAGGCTATGCTTAAAAAGATCATTGATGAAAAATGGCTGGAAGCAAAAGCTGTTGTTGGCATCTATCCTGCGTCATCAGTGCATGATGATGACATTGAAGTGTATGATGAAAGCGGGAAACATTTGCAGTGCTTATTTCATACGCTGCGCCAGCAAACCAAAAAACCGGCGGGGCAATATAATATTGCATTAGCCGACTTTATTGCACCTAAAGGCACACAAGGGGCAAATGGTGTGGCTACAACTGATTACATTGGTTCCTTTGCCCTGTCTACCGGCTTTGGTATTGATGAACACGTGAAGCGCTTTGAAGCTAATCACGATGATTATAGTGCCATTATGCTAAAAGCCCTGGCTGACAGATTAGCGGAAGCATTTGCTGAAGTGATGCATAAAAAAGTCAGAAAGGAACTTTGGGGTTATGCCGCTGATGAAACATTCAGTAATGAAGAGTTGATAAAAGAAGAGTATGCCGGCATACGCCCAGCACCGGGATATCCTGCCCAGCCGGATCATACAGAAAAACTTACCATCTGGCGATTGCTTGATGTAGAGAAGAACATTGGGATGACCTTGACGGATAGTTTGGCCATGGTGCCAACCGCAGCCGTAAGTGGTCTGTACTTCGCAAATTCAGAATCGCATTACTTTGGCATTGGCAAGATCAATAAAGAACAGGTGGAGGATTATGCGCGAAGAAAAAAACAAGCGGAGGCCATCACCGAAAAATGGCTGGGCACAGTGTTGTCATATTAATTCTTTATAGGATGATTATAAAAGGGAAGCATGAACTGTTTCCCTTTTTTTTATATCTTTATTCTAAATCAATGCCACATGAGACAATTTTTATCATGCCTTTTAGCAGCGGCCTTTAGTTTTTCAGCTTTATCGCAAAACAAGCCGTCTGCAACCATTCAAAAAAGATCATTTCATTTTGAGAAAAAAGCAACCGTAAATTTCAGTGAGATCAAAGAAGATTACAGTCCGAAATTAATGATTCGTGAGATGCCGAAGCAAGGCGCTGAAAAAATGGTGAAATACAATTATCCTGAAAAAAGCACGCCGGCACAACGAAGCAATAACAACCCTCCACTTCCTGCATTGGTGAAAGGCTGGAGTTATCAGGCCAATACATGGGGGTTGAGCACCCCTAACGATAATGATGTTGCTGTGTCAGATTCCGGAAGACTCATCTCCGTGATCAACACAAATATTCATGTGAGAAATGTGACCACCGGATCCATCTCTCCATACAAATCACTGGCTGCATTTACTACGCCAGTAAATAGTCTTCACCAGGAGTTCGATCCAAAGGTGATGTATGATCCGGATAAGTACAGGTTTGTTCTGGTTTGTTTGGTTGGTTTTGTAGATACCACCAGTAAGATCATCGTAGGTTTTTCGCAGACCAACAATCCGGCGGGCAGCTGGAATTTATATACCCTACCAGGAGATCCACTGAATTATGGGCTTTGGAGTGATTATCCTATGATCGCCATGACCGAAAAGGAACTATTCCTTACCGTGAACTATTTGTATAATGACAGCACCTGGCAGGCAGGATTTGTTGAAACACTTGTGTGGCAAATGAAAAAAGACAGTGGTTATGTTGGCAACACACTTGGTTCAGAGTTACATTACAATATCAAATACAACAATAAACCCATTCGCAATCTTTGCCCGGTCAAGGGAGGCAGTCAGCTATACGGACCAAACATGTATTTCATTTCAAACAGGAATCTCGCTTCACAGAACGATACTGTGTTCCTTGTGAACATCACAGATACAATTGGTGCGCCAACTCAAACCGTTACAGTAAAAACGATGACCGCCAGTGTGCCTTATTACTTTCCGCCAAGTGGAAGACAAACAAATACAGTGCAGGAACTGGCCACCAACGATTGCAGGAATCTGGGAGCATTCCTTGAGAACAATAAGATCCAATATGTACATAACACCATGAATCCAACCAACAGTTTGGTGACCGTATATTATGGAGTGATCGATAATCCTGCTTCGGCTAACCCATCCGTGACAGGCTATTACATTGCCAACGATACAGTAGATTTTGCGTACCCTAACATATCAAATGCCGGAACGTCTTCGAGCGACAATACATCCAT
Organism: Bacteroidota bacterium; assembly: GCA_036822555.1. Classification (GTDB taxonomy): domain Bacteria; phylum Bacteroidota; class Bacteroidia; order B-17B0; family Aurantibacillaceae; genus Aurantibacillus. The sequence continues at coordinate 3,742 of DAISHL010000137.1, forward strand.
TATAAGCTTCGACCACAGCTCTAACAAGATCAACGCCGGAACCTCAGCCATACGAGCAGATGCTCAGGGTAATTTTTCTCCGGTACTCAGGATCCAAAATGGTGTAACACATGTGAACCTCTTGCAAAGTAATTTAGAACGTTGGGGAGATTATTCAGGCTCACAAAGACGTTATAATAATCCGGGTGAAGTATGGATGAGCGGTTATTATGCCTATGCCCATAGCCTATCTTACCCGAATGCCCATGCTGCCTGGGTGGCCCAAATTGCGGTTGGAGGTATTTCCACCGGTATTAGTCAAACAGCGATGCCATCGCAAAGCGCATCGGTTTACCCGAATCCGGCAAAAGACATCTTTAGTGTGGAGTTGTCTCTTGATGCTCCTGAATACTTAAGTTTTGAATTGTACGATGCGCAGGGAAAACTGATCACCGTATTGTTAAGAGATTGGGTTAAAGTGAAACAGAATGTTTTCAGCTTCAGGACCACTGATTTTGCAAAAGGTATCTATATTCTGAAGATCACAGGAAATTCATCAACCAGTATCAGCAAGAAAGTGATAGTTGAGTAAGATCACTCAACGGTCACGCTCTTCGCTAAATTCCTTGGCTGATCAACATTACAACCACGCATCACTGCAATGTGATACGACAATAATTGTAATGGGATCACGGAAATAAGAGGAACCAATGTTTCGTCAGTTTCAGGGATCTCGATCACGTGGTCTGCAGATCTGCGAACTTCTTCATCACCTGCAGTTACCACAGCAATGATCTTGCCTTTACGTGCCTTTACTTCCTGAATATTACTTACAACCTTTTCGTAATTCGGTCCTTTTGTAGCGATCACAAATACAGGCATAGCCGCATCGATCAAAGCAATTGGACCGTGTTTCATTTCAGCTGCCGGATACCCTTCCGCATGGATATAAGAGATCTCTTTAATCTTTAATGCACATTCCAATTCTACAGGGAAACTAACCCCGCGGCCCAGGTACAATGCGTTCGGACTATCTTTATATTCTGCCGCAATGGCTTAGATCTGATCGTTCAGTTTCAGTACTTCCTCGATCTTTGTTGGGATCGCTTCCATTTCATACAACAACTGACGGTATCTGCTTTCTGCGATGGTTGATCTTAAACGAGCCACATGCAGTGCCATCAATGTAAGTACCGTAACCTGGGCGGTAAATGCTTTTGTTGAAGCAACTCCGATCTCAGGGCCTGCATGGGTATAACTTCCACCATGTGATGCACGAGGAATGGTTGAACCCACAACATTACACACACCTATGATAGTAGCGCCTTTACTTTTTGCCAATTCAATCGCGGCCAGCGTATCGGCTGTTTCACCACTCTGTGAAATGGCCATAACAATATCATCAGGATAAATGATAGGATTACGGTAACGGAATTCAGAGGCATACTCTACCTCTACAGGGATACGTGCATATTCTTCGAACAGATACTCTCCTACTAAACCAGCATGCCAACTCGTACCACAGGCCACAAAGATGATCCGCTTTGCGTTCTTGAATTTTCCTTCATGATCAACAATGCCACCCAACTGAACTTTTCCTTCATCAGCGATCAAACGTCCGCGCATACTGTCTTTCACGGAACGTGGCTGCTCGTAGATCTCCTTTAACATGAAATGATCGTATCCGCCTTTCTCAATGGCTTCAAGCTCCAGAGTTAGTTCCTGTACATACGGTGTGATCTCCTTATCCTTTAAGTTGCGGATCTTTAAATCCTGCCCGCGTCTTAATATGGCAACCTGTTCGTCCTCCATGTACACCACATTCTTCGTGTACTCTACAATTGGTGATGCATCTGATGCTATATAAAAATCGCTGTTGTTCCCAATACCTATAACCATCGGGCTGCCTTTTTTTGCAGCGATCAATGTGTCAGGATCATTCTTGTCCATAACCACAATAGCATAGGCACCTATCACTTGTTTTAGGGCTGCGATCACTGCATGACTCAATTTGATCTTTTCGTGTTTTTGAATGTCCTCGATCAAATGTACGAGCACTTCGGTATCTGTTTGCGAAACAAAATTATGTCCGCGTTTTTTTAAACATTCTTTGATGGACGCGTAATTCTCAATGATCCCGTAATGGATCATCACAAAATGTCTGTCGTTAGAAAAGTGCGGATGCGAATTCCCGTCATTCGGCTCTCCAGGAGTTCCCC
>DAISHL010000138.1:0-5935 GCA_036822555.1 Bacteroidota bacterium
ACCTGACCCCAATAATTTTGGAATAGATGCTGTAGCAATTCTTACCGAGGCTATATCTCCTGCACTATACCTGACACTTAATTGAAATTCAGGTGCATTCTTACGTATTAGATCAATATTCCCATGTACAAGTATATTGATCTCAGATGGCAAAAGGTTTTCGGCCATCATGGATTTGAGGTATGCATTACAATTCTTTTGCGAAAAGGTCGTAAATTGCAACAGAATAAATGCAATTAAAAACTGCAGCTTTTTCATCATGTTCTAAGTTACAAAATATTACGCATATTGAATAGACCTGTTCTTATATTGATACTAATGACATTGTGCCTTCAAGTGAGGCCTCAGTCAGACTCTGTTGAAGTCAACGAACTCTCTTTCTTCAACGAAGGCCTCTATTTATCAGCTAAAGACCTGAGGCAGAACCTGAACATTGATAAACAAAATATAAAATCAGACCTAAATAAAGAACAGATAGAGTTTTACTCGAAGGTTACCTCACAACAAAGCTTAACAATTATCAACAGCAACAGCACTTACACTTTGGGGGTTAATCAAATATGGGGCTATGTGCAGAACAAGACCTTATTTGTCAATTATAATGGTAAATTCTTTCGTGTTCCAGTATTTGGATCTATCTGCTATTTTGCAGGAGTAATTGAAGTTACAGGATATTACAACGGAGTTTACGATCCAATGTTTGGTCCGGGAGGTGCAAGAGCTGTAAAAACACAGGAAGTAAGAGAGTTCATCATGAACTATTACGACGGACGTATTATTCCATTCAACATGGATGATCTGGAGAAATTACTTAGCAGGGACGCAGACCTTTTTAAAGAATACAATGCCTTGAATAAACGCAACAGAAAAAAACAAGCTTCACGCTATATCAGAAAGTACAACGAATTACACCCTATATACTATCAAAAATAAAGGCTGCAAATTACTGCAGCCTTTATTATTTGTTAGTTATTCCTTTATGAACTTTTGCGTTACCTGATCGGCCTTTATAAAATAGATGCCTTTCGATAGATCTTCAATGTCAATGGTTAACAACACTTCTGTATTGCTCTTTACCGGCTGTCGCTTAACAATTCTGCCAACATTATCATAGATCACAATTTCATCCCCTTTGAACATTGATTCCTTTTTCAAGGTGATCTTTGAATGTGCAGGATTAGGATAGATCTCCAACAAGCCTGCTAATGAGTTTTCATCAATGCCACTTAACTGACAAGTTGGGGTTAATGTGGTTGTTTGTCCGCAGCGCCACTGACTGTATGGTATTGAATTGGCTGAACTCCATGCTAAAAAAGCAGTGTGTTTTTGACCAATGGTCTTCCAATTGATCTTACCCTGACCAACCATTACATTAATTGAGTCGATAATTGTGGTTAACTTTGCCCTAAATCCGGGACTTTGAAAATCCTTGAAATTGATCATCAAGCTTGCATTGTAAAACTTATTGCCTGGATACGTACCATTTTTGATTTTTGTCGCCTCCATTCTAATTTCAGATATGATCGTTTGAATGTTTGCTGTGGCATCCAGATTCCAAGCACAGCCATTACCTTGCAACCATTGAGTTTTTGAAGGATCATGGCAATAAAAATTCAACGAATCACTATCACCTTTTGGTTTCCATACGCCATAATTATTTGCATCTCTGGAATGAATAACATAAGGTGTACCAGTGCCTGCACCCCATAAGATATCGGCTTTCCAAGGTTTGTTAAATGTTCCTGTGATCGTTGTAGTATATGGTGCCCAGTCGCCTGGATATGGAAAATAAGTGAATCCACCCAGGGTCTTACTTGATTTTGCACCGGTTGAATCGATCAGGGCCGCTACATCCGCAATATTATAAGTATAAATTGGGTCTTGCGTTTTGTATCTCGGGTCTATTTCAACCACATTCCCATAGGGCGCGCCACCCAACTGATATGCGTACTGTAAAATATCAGTGCTAGTTGTTGCTGCCATTTCGTGCTGCAAACAACCGATCACAAACTTCTGACAGGTTTGTAGATTGTACTTAGCGTTCTTCGTATGTATCAGATCAATGATCTTTCGCAACGTATCACGTGTTTGAACATAAAATGTATACGTATTATACGGCTCAGCGATCGTCATTTCATTATGAGATGTGATACCAAGATTTAAGGTTGGTGTTGGCACTTGTGCATTCATTAAAGATGCAAAGTACAACATGGTAAGAAGTAGGTATATCTTTTTCATAGTCATAAATTTATATTATTAAAGATATAAAATTTATTTATAAATCAAAGATCTTGGTTCACTCCTATTCCAAACAATGCAAAATCATATTTAACAGGATCAACAGCATCAAACTGCTTCAGATTCTCCGTTACTTCAATGACAGCTTTCCAATCATTCTGTTTTCTGCTCAATAGCCCCAGCAATCTGCTAACATTGCCTGTATGCACGTCCAAAGGAAGACACAATTGCGAAGGGCTGATCTTTGTCCATATACCAAAATCAACGCCTTTCTTATCCTTACGTACCATCCATCGTAAATACATACACAAGCGTTTGGCACTGGAATTGGCAGATGGGTCTGAGATATGTTTTTCACTCCGAGTCATGTGCTTGGTCTGCAAGAATACTTTCCTAAAATTAACGATGGCATTGCAAACATTCGGATCTGAAGGTGACAGTCCCTTAGAGAACACCGTCTCGAGTCCGCCATGACGTTTATACACAGTTCTTAATGCCGTAAGGAAGAATTCACAATCGGTTCCATTGAAGGTGCGATGTACAAATCCATGGACCCTCTTTAGGTCCTTTGCCGATGCATTGACCACAAATTCATATGGCGCATCATCCATAAGCTCCATTAGCCTAGTTGCATTGGCAATTATTGACTTTCGTTTCCCCCAGGCAATGGTAGCCGTTAATAATCCCGAGACCTCTATATCCTCTTTTCGTGTGAACTTATGCGGTATGAGAATTGGATCATTCTCAATAAAAGAAATACAGTTGTATTGCTCTGCCTTCTCATCAAGCAGTTGCTTTATTTCTTTGACTGCATTATTCCTTTGTGAGATCAAGGGCTTTTAATTTAGGATTTGATTTATGTATACCAATAACTACCAGAACGGTCATAACGCCTCCAAAAATGATGGAAGGAACAAGTCCCAAAAATCTTGCCGCGAGTCCGCTTTCAAAGGCACCTATCTCATTGCTTGATCCAATGAAGATACTGTTTACGGCACTCACCCTTCCGCGCATGTTGTCCGGTGTCATTTATTGCAGGATGCTATGCCTTACAACCACACTGATGTTATCAAAGGCGCCGGTTAAGAACAACATAAAGAACGCCATCCAATAATTTGTGCTTAAAGCAAATAAAATGGTAAATACTCCGAACGCTGCAACTGACCATAACAAGGCAATACCAGCTTTTCTTCCAGGGGGCTTTATGGCCATGATCAGTGCCATGATCACAGCACCAATTGCAGGGGCAGTTCGCAACAACCCATAGGCCTCAGGACCAAGCCCTAATACCTTATCAGTAAATGCAGGGATCAAGGCCACTGCCCCTCCAAATAGTACCGCGAAAAGATCTAATGAAAAGGCACTCAATATCGTCTTATTTCCAAAGACAAAATTCAAGCCAACCTTCATGCTTTGCACAAGACTCTCCTTTGATTCATTGACAACTGTTTGCGTGTAATTGATGGACAGAATAAAAACCAAAGCCAAAAGATAGAGAAGGATATTCAGTAAATAACACCAATCAGCATGTAATTCATTCCTGTATCCATAGATCAGCCCTGAAATGACCGGACCGATGATCGCTCCAATGTGCCATGCTGTGCTATTCCAGGTTGCAGAATGCGTGTATAAATGACGCGGGATCAGTGACGACATGAATGGCTGCATACTGGCCGCTAAGAATGAACGAATGACCCCAAATATTACAACAATGCCAAAAAGGGCGCTTAAACCAAACGATCTTAATGTATCTATGAAAGGTGCGCTGTTTATATATAAAGCTACTGCGCCAAGTAAGAGAAAAAAGATTCCCGACAGTACGATCTTCTTGCGATTCAAAATATCTGAATAATGTCCGCTAAAAAAAGAGGTGATAATAAATGGTATGGCCTCTGCTAATCCGATCATCCCAAGTACTAGCTCTTCTTTTGTAAACTCATAATACACCTGCAAATTGATGGTGCTCATTTGCAACTGGATGCCTAGTGTAAGAAAGAAGCGAGCCAGGATAAAATAACGGTACTCCTTTATTTGAAAGATCGACAAAGATGAATTGTTTGAAATACTCATAAACAAAGCAAATTTATTTATATAATTTCTATATTAATCTTTTGATTTTGGAATATAATTCAAAACACATAAACATCAAAGCACTGGCCGAAGATGACAGGCCGCGTGAGAAACTGATGATGCTTGGAAGACAGCATCTGAGTGATGCTGAATTGTTGGCAATAATTCTGGGGTCGGGCAACACAAAAGAAACAGCGGTACAACTGGCTCAGAGAATGTTGCATGAAAATCAAAACAGCATTACAAACCTCGCTAAATTATCCCTGAATGACCTCAGGAAATTCAAAGGTGTAGGAAGTGTGAAAGCGGTTACTGTGGCGGCAGCATTTGAACTCGGAAGGAGACATAAGGAATCATTCACTACAGAGTTACCAAAGATCACTTCTAGCAAGGATGCCTTTGATCATCTATTCCCGAAGTTATCAGACCTTCCTCATGAAGAATTCTGGATGTTGCTGTTGAATCGTGCCAACAAGGTCATTAAAACAGAAAGCATCAGCAAAGGAGGCATCAGCGGCACGGTGGTAGATGTAAGACTTGTTTGCAAATCGGCCATTGAGAATAATTGCAGTGGTGTGATCCTGTCGCACAATCACCCTAGTGGCAATTTAAGACCAAGCCAACAGGATATAGATATCACTAAAAAGATAAAAGAAGGCTTGAAAATGTTTGACATCAACCTTTTTGATCATCTGATCTTAGGGAATAATACGTATTTTAGTTTTGCTGACGAAGGTATATTATGAGTATAGTTAAGAACGACAATAAGATCATTAATGCATGGACCTTTTATGACTGGGCAAATTCTGTTTTCCCTTTGGTAATAACCTCTGCCATTTTTCCTAACTATTATGAATATGTTACAAGTCACGACACCAGTGGCAAAGAAGATGTCTTTATTGGCGATACCGTAAGTTTATTCGGATTTCAATTTCATAACCAGGATATCTATTCGTATGTATATTCATTTGCTTTATTCATAGTTGTTCTTATCGTGCCAATTTTATCCGGCATTGCAGATTACTTTGGCAATAAAAAGAGATACCTTCAATTCTTCAGTTAATTAGGTGCTACGACTTGCTTGAGTCTTTTCTTTTTCTACAGACATAGTCTGGGGCTTAGTTTTATCCCATTCATTACAGCTACCATTGGTTTTTGGGGAAGTTTGGTGTTTTACAACAGTTACTTGCCAGAAATTGCAACAACAGATATGCAGGATAAGGTAAGCGCCAAAGGCTTTGCCAGAGGGTATCTGGGAAGTTCGTTATTACTTATCATTTGCCTTGTTGGCATCATGTTCTTCAAATATGATAAAGTAACAGATACAGGTTTCTTCAAAGTAAAGTATTCCTTTTTACTCACAGGCTTGTGGTGGATAGGATTTGCACAGTATACATTCAGAATTCTTCCAAACAGCATTCACAAAGCACGCGGAGATGAATCCAATATTCTATCTAAAGGATTCAATGAATTGGTTAATGTTTACAAGGAACTAAAAGAGCATAAGAATCTTAAGAGTTTTCTTTTGTCTTATTTCTTTTACAACATGGGTGTGCAAACTGTGATGGTAATGGCCGTGCTGTTTGCCCGTAAAGAGATCATGTGGCCCGACGAAAATACAAAGACC